>NZ_JAQMTJ010000170.1:0-9185 GCF_028330815.1 Dolichospermum lemmermannii CS-548 | reverse complement strand
GTTATTGGTGATTGGTGATTGGTGATTGGGAAATTGATTAGGATAAAAATTATATTCTCTGTTACCTGACTCCTGACTCCTGAACTCCTGAACTCCTGAACTCCTTCTTCCTTCTTTCTCCTTACTCCTTCTTTCTCCTGACTCCTTCTTTCTCCTGACTCCTGACTCCTATCTTAAAAATATATGGATTTAATTCTTTGTCACACAACTGCGGATTTTGATGCTTTGGGGGCAGCGGTGGGGTTAACTTGTCTCAAACCAGGGAGTAAAATTGTCTTGACTGGGGGCGCACATCCTCCTGTACGGGACTTTTTAGCGTTACATCGTGACGAGTATCCGCTAATTGAAAGACGTTCAGTAAATCCTGAAAAAATTCGCTCTTTAATGGTTGTGGATACTCAAAAGCGCGATCGCCTCGGTAAAGCCGCTATCTGGTTCGATTTACCCAGTGTTCAAGAAATCATCGTTTACGATCATCATTTTGGACAGGAAAGAGACATTCCCAGCACTCAATTATATATTGACGAAGTGGGGGCGACAACTACCTTAATGGTAGAAGAATTGCAAAAAAATAATATTTCTTTAAATTCTGCCCAAGCAACTGTAATGGCTTTGGGTATTCATGTGGATACAGGTTCATTAACCTATAAACAATCTACAGCCAGAGATGCTTTAGCGTTGGCTTGGCTAATGCAGCAGGGGGCAAATTTATCAGTTATTTCTACTTATCGTGATCCTGGTTTATCACCACAATTACAACAATTATTAACTGTAGCTTTAGAAAATTTACAATATCTGTGTTTGCGGGGATATACCATTGCTTGGGTAACACTAAAAACCGATGGTTTTGTCCCTGGTTTATCAGGTTTAGCTTCCGAAATTATTGATTTAACAGAAACCGATGCTGTACTGTTAGCAAATGAATATTCTTTAGATGAAAATGATTGGCGCTTAACAGTAATTGGCAGAACGCAAATTCCCCAAACAAATCTTAATTCCTTATTTCAACCTCATGGTGGTGGTGGACATTCTCAAGCCGCATCTTTTAATCTTCGCACTACAGATTCCCAACAAATTTTACAACAATTATTAGATGGTTTAAAAGCCCAAATTCCCCATCCTCCCACAGCTAGAGATTTGATGTCTTCTCCAGTGCGGACAATTCGCCCTGATACTACTATAGCCGAAGCCCAAAGGATTTTATTACGTTATGGACATTCAGGTTTATCTGTAGTGAATAATCAAGATTTATTAATCGGAATTATTTCCCGACGGGATTTAGATATTGCTTTACATCATGGGTTTAGTCATGCACCAGTTAAAGGTTATATGACAAGTAATTTAAAGACAATTACCCCTGATACTTCTTTACCAGAAATTGAGTCTTTAATGGTGACTTATGATATTGGCAGATTACCAGTATTAGAAAAGGGGCAATTAGTTGGTATTGTTACTCGCACCGATATTTTAAGAGAATTACATCAATTAACCATTCAAAATCTAGAATCAATAACTGAAAATTATTCTCAGGATTTAGGACTAAGTACGGAATTAGAAAAACGTCTGACACCGCAACTTTGGGAATTACTGACTACAGCATCGCAAGAAGCAGAAAAACGCGGTTGGCATCTTTATTTAGTTGGTGGTGCAGTGCGAGATTTGCTATTATCAAAAGCGGAAAATCGCAGTTTGATGATTAATGATATTGATTTAGTCGTTGATGGTTTTCATAAAACCGCAGACGTTGGTGCAGGGGTAGAATTAGCTAAAGCCTTACAGCAAATTTATCAAAATGCCAGATTAGAAATTCATGGTGCTTTTCAAACTGCGGCTTTATTATGGCATAAAGATTTAGTATTAGATTCCTTATGGGTGGATATTGCCACAGCTAGAACGGAGTTTTATCCTTACCCAGCAGCTAATCCAGAGGTTGAAGCTAGTTCTATTCGGCAAGATTTATATCGGCGAGATTTTACGATTAATGCCATGGCTTTAAGGTTAACTTCTCCTCGTGCTGGTGAATTATTAGATTTCTTTGGTGGTTTTATAGACTTACAAAATCAGCAAGTTAGAATTTTACACGCTAATAGTTTTATTGAAGATCCAACTCGGATTTATCGCGGTGTGCGGTTTGCAGTGCGGTTTGGATTTTCTCTAGAACCACAAACAGAAACTTATATTCGTTATGCTATAAATAGTGGAGTTTATGATCGCACTAGTCAAGAAAATAGTAAAACTCCGGCTTTGCAAACTCGACTAAAAACTGAATTAAAATATATATTAGCAGCAGATTATTGGCAATCAGCTTTAGAATTATTGGATAATTTGGGGGCTTTACAATGTATTCATCCTACTTTAAAATTAGATGTGGAACTTTCTCGACAATTAAATTTATTAAAACACTGTTTAAGGAAATTTGACAAAAAACAAACTTTAATAAATTGGCAAATGCGTCTAGAAGTATTAATTGCCTATTTACAACCGGAATATCGGGGAAAAGTAGCTAGAAATCTGCAATTAGTTGATGATAGTATTGTCAGATTAGATAAATTATCTCAAATTCAAGCTGAGGTAATTACGTTATTACCAACTTTTGAAAAACCTAGTCAAACTCTCTATTTACTCAGAAAATATGATTTGCAAACTTTAATCTTAATTGCTTTACAAAGTTCCCGCAAAATCAGAAGACGGATTTGGCAATATTTAACAACCTGGGGAAATATTCAACCGCTGTTAAATGGAAATGATTTAAAACAATTAGGTTATAAACCTAGTCCCCAATATAAGCAAATGCTTGATGATTTATTAACTGCTACTGTAGATGGTATAATTAAGGATAAAGCGGAAGCACAAGAATTTTTAGCCAAGCATTATCCTGGGTAATAGATATTAAAAATATGAGGTTGATATGCAAATTCAAACATCCAGCAAATATTACACTCCAGAAGAATATTTAGAACTAGAAGAAAAATCAGAATTTAAAAACGAATATATAGATGGGGAAATTATACATATAGCTGGTGGAACTACAAATCATAATGAAATTTCAGGTAATTTTTATCTACATTTTAAATTAAAAATGCGGAATCAAAATTACAAGATTTATATGGGTGATGTTAAATTATGGCTACAACGTTATCAAATCTATACTTATCCAGATATTATGGTAATTCAAGGAGAACCAATATATCAAGGAACTGGAACTACTCAAGTAACAAATCCGTTAATGATTGTCGAAGTGTTATCTAAATCAACTATAAATTATGATAAAACTGACAAATTTAGATTTTATCGTTCTCTTCCTGAATTGAAAGAATATATTATGATTAACCAATATGAATATTTTATTGAACAATTTGCTAAAAATGCCGAAGGACAATGGGTATTAACTGAATATGAATCAGTAAATGATATATTGTCTTTAAAATCCATAGATTTTCAAATTCCCTTCAGTGATATTTATGAAGGTGTAAATTTCCAGTAGGTTGGGTTGACGTATGTTACCCAACATCATATTATTGTCTGATAGCGTAGCTATATCAGGATTTACAGAATTTAAAAACAATATTAATTTACTGATAACATCCACGTTAGAAATGATAAAATTGGCTCAACTGGTGGCAATGGATATTCAGTAATATCAATAGTGACTGAATTACCCTCCAGTTTTAAAAATTTCCAAGCAGTTCCACTAGTGACAGAACCGAAAATTATGGGAATGTTGACATTATTAGCAGCATTAAATTTTTGGGCAGCTACCATTTCTGCAATACACTGACCTAAACCACCATTAAGATTTTCTTTTTTTGCTTCTATAATTATAACTACTGGAGCTTGAATTTCTAATTGGCTTAGTGATTTACTAATCAGAAAGTCACAAATACCATTGAGTCCAATACTAGAATCAACGGTAAAATCTTCTCCAGAAAAAAGGCTAATTTGACGATCTAATAATCGTCGAACTGCTGTTAATACAGGGCTAATAATCCATTCAGAACGGGCTTTTTCACTACCCCTTGCAAGTACCAATGGTAAACCTTCTTCTAGTTCTTGACGTAGCAAATCATCAGGTTTTACAGCAGGCACATCTGGAAAAAACCGTCCTCCTTCATGGATGGCGATCGCTAAATCCTGACGGACTTTTTTTAGTGTAAAATCACTGTAGGGCATAGTTATAATTAATTTTTGCTACAAAAACAGAGTTTAGTTCCGTAGGTTGGGTTGTGGAACGTAAACGTATCCCTGCGGGACACTGCGTGAACGCGGAGCAATCGGAACGAAACCAAACATCATATTATTAAAACATATTATTAAAACTTTTGTTGGGTTGCGCGATTCCTGCGGAGCGCTTCGCTATCGCTTAACCCAACCTACATTTGATTGTAGATTAAATTGTATCAGGATCTATATTTAATTCCCGCAATTTTGCTGCTAAACGTTCTGACTTTCTCGCTTCCTTTTCGGCTCTTTTAGCTTGTGTTTCTGCTCTTTGGGTTTCCTGTTCTGCGGTTTCTTCAGGGGTAAAAACTAACTTTCCTTCTGGTGTAAAATACCGCAATAATCCCTCATGAATTCCCAAATATAAATCTAATTGCTCACTCCATAAATGTCCTTTTTCATTTGCTTCTAGAGGTTGATATTTTCCATCTAATAAATGAAAACCTGCAAATTCTAGTGTATAAGGATCAAACCAAAAATAATCCGGTGTGCGGAAAGTATTTTGATAAAGTTCTTTTTTATATTCTTTATCTGTATTAACTGTAGTTGGTGAAAGAATCTCTAAAATTACATTGGGATATTTACCGTCTTCATTCCAAACTACCCAACTTTTCCGAGTTTTGCGTTCTGTTCCTAGCACAACAAAGAAATCAGGACCTCGGAAATATTCTGATTTTTTCTGATTAGGACTATAGTAAATGGTGAGATTTCCCGCAGCATAGAAATCATCTCTATCTTTCCACAACCATTCTAGACATTTGAAAAGGAGAATTATTTGTCTTAAATGTAGTTCTGTTTCCACGGGAGGTTCATCACTATATAAATCACTGGGAGGAAAAATCACATCTTGAGAGATATTTTCTCTACATTTTAATTCTTGAGTAATCATCATAATATGACACCAAGTCGTTATTTGTTGATTATAGCATTAATTGTCTGAATCAGGATTTACAGGATTAAAAGATTAACAGGATGTGATATTCATTAATCCTGACAATCCTTAAATCATGGATATCCTGATTCTGACATTATTATATTCATTAATCCTGACAATCCTCAAATCCTGGGTATCCTGATTCTGACATTATTATATTCATTAATCCTGACAATCCTTAAATCCTGGATATCCTGATTCTGACAATTTCTTTTTTTATCGAACCACAGAGAACACAGAGAACACAGAGAAAATGTAAAAATTATCTGCGTTTAATTTTTGATATTTCATCCTGAAAATCCTAAAATCCTGGTTATCCTGATTCAGACATTTCTTTAATTATATTCATTGTTTCCACACTCACGGTACAGACTCTCATTAATAAATCAATTACCTGTTCTTTGTAATCTGCGAAACGATAGGTATTGAATTTTTCCGCAATGGTTGGATCTTTTGGTTTCTTTTCTTTATATTGATCTAATATCCATTCTAACGCGCAACGATTACCCAGCATATATTCCCAAGCTATTTTCGGAATATTTTCTAATGTGGTGACATCATCTAAGATAATACTACCTTTGATTTTATCGGCTTTGAGTTTAGGTTTGGGTGTTTTTTGATTGTCTTTTAAGGGAATATCAAGACGGGTTAGGTTATAAGGTGTGACTGTTTCATAATTAATATGTAATTCCATGAGTTGTTTACCCCAGTTAACCCATTTTTGGAAGTTTTCATAATATGGTAAACGGGGAAATTCACGTTTGAGGTTGAGTTCGTATTTGCTGCGATAAGCTGGGTTATGTAAGACTGCGTAGGTATAATGAAAGATGTCTATTTTCGTAATTGTTGGATCTTGGTAATGGGTTTGAATTTGTTTTAGTCCCCAGTCGGTTATATTATCAATGCGGTTTCCTTCTTTGTCATAACGGTACAAGGAAATACATTTTGTTGCATTAGGAAGATAAATATCTAAACTAAAAAGATGTTTAGTAGCTAATACAGAAAAGTTGGATCTTTGCCCAAATGAATATGTTATTATTTTATTTTCTGCTGTTTGTAAATAAATTTCATCTGCTCCACCAACTTCATCCAAAAATATATTAGACTTATAAATAATAAATTTGCAAAATGGGCGATAAAAAATAAATTTAATTCTATTCTCATCAAATTTTTCTTTCTTTGATTGTATATGTCTACGTTTTAAATTTCTTGACCACTTAATACAGGAATCAAACTCTGTTCCTTCTTCATGTTTGTAGTTATTATAAAAATCAGTAAACAATATCATTTTTGATTTAAGATTATTTAAGTCAACATCTATAACCCATTCATCTCTATTTGTAGAAATTCCTAAAGAGAATAACTTACATACTGCTTTTTCTTCAGCTTCAATTTTTGTAGATTTAGTATTTTTATCAGCTAAAACCAACAAAGATTCAAAATCATTAAATGAAAGGTTTACCCAGTTGTTATCATTATCAGGTGTGATATGTTCAAAACAAATATCAGAAAAATTAGATTTAGCAATATATTCTAGTTTTGCGTCAGCAGTATTTAAACCAAAAATTTGGTTATAGTATATTTTACACGGTAACCGTTTAGAGGATGTTTGTTTTATCATAAAACTAATTGCTATTCCTACTTGGACATTAAATACATTACCAGTTTTATCTCCTGCTCTAATATCTCCACCTAAATCAATAATATAAATTTCGCTAAATTCATCAGCAACAACTTTTCTAAAACCATCAGCTTCTTTTGAATGGATAAAAGAAGAATTAGTAATAAAAGCTAAAATTCCGTTTTCATTTAGTCTATTTGTAGCCCAAAGAAAGAAGCGAGAATACATATCATATCGTTTTGTTTTCTGAGCATTGCTATATTTTACATAACTTTCTTTGATTAACTTATCTATTTCTGAGTATGCACGATTTTTGTTATTATCATTTTCATTCTGTTGATTTGCATTATAGGGAGGATTACCAATAATCACAGAAATAGTTCTATCATTCTGTCTTTTAATTCTTGCGGTATTCTCCACACTCATAGCAAACAAATCCAATTGCTTACCCGCAAAAGAAGTATTATCCAAAGTATCCACAAAACAAATATTTTCAAACTCCTCATACACCCCCATTTTCTGCTTATAGGTGTATTCAATATTCAAACTTGCAATATAATAAGGCAAAATTGCCACCTCATTACAATGAATTTCATGTTTATACTTATGTTCTAAACTCTGCTTTGGTAAATAATCAATCAACTCAGTAATAAAAGTCCCCGTTCCCGTCGCCGGATCTAAAATTTCCACATCCTTATCCGCTAACAACTTCCCAAAATGTTTATGTACTAAAAAATCTGTACTTTCAATCATAAACCTAACAATTTCATTAGGAGTATAAACAATACCTAATCTATCCGCAGCTTTAGGATTATATGCTTTGTAGAAATTCTCATATAACGCTTTAAGAAACTTCTGTTTTTCTTGATGATTATAAATATTAGCCGCAGTGCGTCTAATCACTGCATAATATCTTTCAATCGTTCCCAGAGTATTTTTCTTAACGCTTCCGGTAAAAAAGGTAGAAATTACCCCTTGTAATTCTCCCGCAATATTATTTTCTCTGTGAAATTGCGATTCATTAAATATATTGATAAAAATATCTTCTGTCAAAATATGCTGAATCATCATTTCCCGAATATCAAATAAACTGATTTCTGGGTTAATTGATTCTTTGCAAATTCCCCAAAACTTATCCCGCGCAGTTTGAAAAGATCTGTTATTTTCCCCTTGACAATCTATCAAATCTCTGAGAGAATTTAGTACAGTGGGTAAATCTTGCTTAAAAATTTCTATCGCTTCCCGAAAATCCTTAACTTCAGGACGCACATAATTAATAAAACTGGTAATAATTCCATCTACTGCGTCAGCATCGCGCATAGATACACGCATGGTTTCTGTGCTAGATTGAATTAAAACCGCAGTTTGGGAATCTTCAAATAAAATATTACTATCGGGATAACCTTTATTTAATTTTTTTTCTATTTCTTCATCTAATTTATCATATTGATCCTTACTTTCCCAATAACCCCAATCTAACCGCAAAGCATCTTTAATTGTGCCATCAGGATAAACAAGTTTACCATTTGGTAATCTATAATCTAATTCAGGAATCAGTAAAAAATCTCTCGGTTTGCAATATTCATTGAGGAGATTTTGAAAAGCCACACGAATAGAAGTTTCTTTGCGAGAACCACCATATTGAATGATTTTTTCGACTTCGGCTTGATATTGAGTTACCAGGAGTCTAGACATAATTAAAAAATGGATTATTAAAACTTTTGTTGGGTTGTGCGATCACTTCACCCAACTTATATTACTATATTATTACATTGTCTACGTAGATTTAGTTGTGCGATCGCTAATGTAAAGACAGTTAATGCCATGTTTTCACAGTGACTGTATTCCCCTCAAAAAACTTTCAGATAGAAGCATTACGGGCTATATACAGGTTATAATTCTTTTTGCGGAGCAACTTTACAAAAATTTATGAGTAATCCCCTTGTGCAAGCCTTTTTCGTAGGCAGAGCAGTCGCTGAAGTGATTAATGAGCGTGTAGAAGTCGCCTTGACTGATGCTTTAAGTGAACTAGGCAAATTTGATGCTGAAACTAAAGAGCAACTACGCCAGTTTACAGAAGAAGTGATGGCACGAGCTAATCGAGCAGCGGAATCGTCTGCAACTGGTACAACCACAGGTAATAGTTCATCTGGTGGAGATACAGTAGACTTACAGACAGAAATTGACGAATTAAGGGCAGAAATCGCTCTATTAAGAAGTGAATTGCAGAAGCATCGCAATGCTGCAAAATAGGTAATAGGTGATGGGTAATGGGTAATGGGTAATTGGTAATAGGTAATTGGTAATTGGTAATTGGTAATTGGTAATTGGTAATTGGTAATTGGTAATTGGTAATTGGTAATGTGAAAAAATATTCTCCCCTGCCCCCCTACCTCCCCTACTTCCTCTACC
>NZ_JAQMTJ010000169.1:0-50892 GCF_028330815.1 Dolichospermum lemmermannii CS-548 | reverse complement strand
TTGGTGATTGGTGATTGGTGATTGGTGATTGGTGATTGGTGATTGGTGATTGGTGATTGGTGATTGGTAAAGGCAGGGTTGGGGAAGTAGTGAGTTGTAAACCGTGACGGAGAAATTGGATAAAATCGGGTTGATTAATTAGTAAGCGGTTAAGAACTTGTTGAGTGAGAGAAATAAAACTCTTGCCTGTTTCCTAATTAACTTTTTCCAACACAACACAGCTAACAGAAATATCTTTGAACAACCATAATGCGTATTTTAGAGAATCGAACCACCTCAGAGGTTGATAAATGGGTAACATAAGTCGAATGACCATTGCAAGTGTATATAATACAGGTGTAATGGTAGTTGATTGCACTAAATAACCTCCTGCGAGAATTTCTCCATTGACAATTTTGAAATCGGGAAATAGGCTACTCAATTCCTGGATATCAGGTCGGAACATGGTATCTATAGGATCGCGGTGGTAGGGATATTTATAAGGAACTGTAACGAAAATATAGCCAGATTTAGGGATAATAGAGCTAATTATTTGACATATTTCTTCTCTATTCGTTACGTGTTCCAATAAGTTAGAACACAATACAGATTGAATATTCATTTCTGAAAGTTTCTGTAAAAAATCAAGGTCGCATAAATCCCCCACTAGATCAACACCTGTATCGTTTTTCATGTCCGCATGAATTACTGAGTAGCCCTTTATTCTAGCTGGTTTGAATAATAGTTCATCAATCCAAGGTTGTTCATGTTCTCTAAATTTTTGGTTTGAACTACCAATATTGAGTATAGGGAATACAGTGTTTGGGTCGAGAGAATAGATAATATTTGCCAACCACCTAGCTTCTTCTTTGAACATAATAATTTAATGCACCGTCATTGGACTATATCAACTAAGAACTAGACTACTAACGATAGAATTAGATTAGTAAGATTATTCACTATAAAGCCATCAAGAACCATGCCCTCTGATATTGCTGTCGAGAAGAAAAAGTTAAAAAATCCACCTTTGCAAATGCACTACTTAGGCGATCGCGTGTTGCGACAACCTGCAAAGCGTGTTACCAAAATAGATGACGAACTCCGCCAAATAGTGCGCGAAATGCTGCAAACTATGTATAGCTCAGATGGCATTGGTTTGGCTGCACCTCAAGTTGGTATCAATAAACAGCTGATCGTCATTGACTGCGAACCAGATAACCCAGATCATCCGCCATTAGTATTAATTAACCCGACGATTAAACAGGTTAGCAGTAAGCTCTCTGTGGCTCAGGAAGGGTGTTTAAGTATTCCCAACGTCTATCTAGATGTAAAACGTCCAGAAGTGGTAACAATCGCCTATAAAGACGAGTATGGCCGCCCGCAAACTTTAACAGCCGATGATTTACTGGGTCGCTGTATTCTCCACGAACTGGATCACCTTAATGGCGTGGTATTTGTAGATCGTGTAGAAAATTCCTTGACTTTAACCGAGGAGTTATCGAAGAATGGCTTCTCGTATCAAGCAGTGAAACCAGTAGCATAGGGTGGTCTAGTAGTGTATTTAACTCCAAAAAGCGGTTTATTTTTAGGTGGTGCTTGTTTTACAGCGATTGCGGCTGTTGGTTCGGTGTTTGAATTGAGTTATGGAGAACCAAATTTTGGTTTCCAAACCACTGCCATTATCCTAGCTTTGAGCATTCCTCTCACCGTATTCTTTTTTATTGCCGCAGTGAAGGATGCACGAGCTAATATGAAATAAGCATCAGGTATATGAAAAAGGTAAGAGGATGAACGAGGAATGCACACTTCACCCTTTTACCTTTTATTTTTTACTAAGTAATTGGTAATTGAGAGGAAGATTATAAATCATGAAAATTCAACTTCAACCAGAAACTGAGGAACTGATACGGGCATATATTGCCACAGGTCATTATACCAATGCAGATGATGTGATAATTAAAGCACTTAAAGTATTATCGGAGTGGGAAAAAGGGTATCAGGAATGGGAACAAGAAACACGCAAGAAAGTCGCTGTAGGACTTACCCAAATTGAACGAGGAGAGGTAGTTAGTAGTGATGTTGTTATGGCTAGATTACAGGAAAAAATTAGGATTGCTCGTGAGAATAAAAAATAATGGAATATATTCTATCTGTAGAGGCAAGTCAGGACATAGAAAATATTTTAGATTATTTTCTTCAGCGCAATATTGATGCAGGGGAAAAGTTTGTTAAGGATTTTAATAACAAGTGTTTGAATATAGTAAAATTTCCTAAAATTGGGCGTAGTTATAGCCATATAGATTCTCCATTAAGAGGTATTCCCATTGATGGTTATATAATTTTTTATCAGTTATTAGAAAATAGTATTGTCATTATTCGAGTGGTTAGTGGGTATAGAGATATAGAATCTTTGTTTTTGGATTTAGATCAATAAAATAAAATTATGCTACCAACTTCTACCCAAATACTCCGACTTTCCCAAGGACATCTCAATTTACTCGCAGCTTGTCCGCGCAAATTCCAGCATAGCTATTTAGAACAACTGAATACTCCTTTAGATCCTAAACACGAAGAATATCAAATTTTAGGGAGTCGCTTTCACTTACTCATGCAGCAGCGAGAAATGGGTTTACCTATTAATAACTTACTACAAGCAGATCCTCAATTGCAACATTGGATGACTGATTTTAGTAAAATTGCTCCAGAAATATTTATAACTAATATTGATAATCAAACTTTTCGAGAAAGTGAACATTATCGAACCTTGCAAATTGGAGATTATCTCCTCACAGTTATTTATGATTTATTAATTGCTGATCAAAATCAAGCCCAAATTCTCGACTGGAAAACCTATCCCCAACCACCAAAATCAGAAACATTAGCTCAAAATTGGCAAACAAGACTGTATATGTATGTCATGGCAGAAACTAGCAACTATTTATTAGACAATATTTCCATGACTTACTGGTTTGTGCAATCAAAAGGGCAAACTAAAAAAATCAAATTTTTATATAATGAAAAAGAACATCAAAAAACAGCAGAGGAATTACATCAACTATTAAACAATCTTACAAAATGGATAAAAGATTATGAATATAATATATCCTTACCGCAAATTAAGGAATCTCAGAAAATCTGTGAATCTTGCCAATATGCAGTGAGGTGTCAACGTCAAAAAATCCAACAAGTGAATATAGATATTAATCAACAGTTTCCTAGTTTGGAAAATATTGCAGAAGTATCACTTTGAACTTTTAAAAATGTTAAAATAGAAATAGAAATAATATCCAAAATTATCAACATGGCTCCATTACCCGATTATCGTCCCAAACAAATGTCCCTGGGTCCCCTAGAAGCAGAAATCCTCAGTATTATTTGGGAACTGAGTTCAGTAACAGTCAAAGATGTACATGATCGGATTCTGGCTGATCCTAACCGCGAATTGGCTTATACTTCTGTTACCACCGTTTTGCGTCGTCTCACGGAAAAAGGTTGGTTGGCTTGTGACAAGCACAGCAAAGCCTTTTATTGGCGGCCATTGCTCACTAAGCAACAAGCAGATATTATTAAAGCCCATGATCAATTACAGCGATTTTTAGCAGTAGGAAATCCTGATGTAATTGCGGCATTTGCTGATAGTTTAGATCAAGCTGCTAGTGACCAAATCGAAGCGATCGCTAAACGCATCCAAGCCGCACGGGAAGCCAGAGGAGAAAAATAGAATTATGCTTCACTCACCAAGCAACTGGGAGAAAAATTTATGCACCTACTCATGATTGTCACCGCTGTAACCATTGCTTGCTGGTTACGATCCTCTGGCAGTATCCAGCCAAGAAATTGGCATTTACGATGGCAAAAAACCCTGTTTTTATTCCTTTTTCCCCCCTTACTCATATTCATGACAGTCACTTCTATAGTCTGTATGGGTACACAGGGAAAAATGGGCGGAATGTATACCGACTCTTTTAGCTATCTCCTCGCATTAATTTTTCTAGGATTTTTTAATACCGTAGGTATCAACCTCGCTTTTCAGGGCTGGAAAGCCATTAAATCTGCCCGTGAATGTCCCCAAATTACTCTAGATGGTAAATCAGCCCGACTTCTACAAACAGGAGCTTTATTTGCTGGACAAATGGGTTTTTGGCAACCTGAATTAGTTGTTAGTCAAGGACTACTACAAATTCTCTCTCCAGCCCATCTGGAAAGTGTTTTAGCCCACGAACAAGGGCATTATCAGTATAGGGATACGTTTTGGTTCTTTTGGCTGGGCTGGGTGCGTTCTTGTACCGCCTGGTTGCCGAATACAGAGTCTTTATGGCAAGAATTGTTAATTTTACGAGAATTACGGGCTGATAGTTATGCTGCATCTCAAGTAGATCCTTTAGTATTAGCAGAATCCTTGCTGTTAGTCGTGAGTAATAATTCAATTACATCAGATATTTGTTGTGCTGCTTTGGGTGCAGGCGATCGCTTGGAACAAAGAATAGAGGCTTTATTAACACCATCTGAACCAGTACCAGAAACGCAATTACAATCTTGGCATATTTTTCTCTTAGCGTTTCTTCCTTTGGTTACAGTCGTATTTCATACTTGAATGATTTCCCATCCTCCCTATTTTATGGAGGACAGGGAAAAGGTAGAAGTCACTAAGAGAACTCCACAAAAAAATAATCCAATTTTGTGGGATGGGCATACGTTCGACACGCTCAGTACAAGTCTTGCCCGTCCTTGTATTATTAGCGGGCAAGATGCCCGCACCACAAGAAATTTTAGGATATTTTTTTAATTGGAAGTCTCCAAAATTGCATTAAAACCGAAATGTGGTGCGGAGGAGTCCTGTATAAATGGTGTCGTTATTACTATTACCCTCCGGGTTGAAGATGACAATCAAACCAGGAGTAATAGAGAGGTTGTTATTAACTTGATAACGATATAGTGCTTCTAGATGCAAAGAAGTATCACTATCCAGACGACGGTTGCTAGTAGAAGTGAGAACCGCTGGACCAAAATCATTACTTGTAACTTTCGGTGGTTGACCAATAATTATCCCACCCAAATTACCTTTTTTACCTAAATCTGGGAAAGCTAAGTTAACAGACCAATTCCAAATATCTGCTTTATCTCCCCTATTCACATTAGCACCAGAACTATTTTCAGCTATGGCTTGCGTATACCCAACCCAACCACCAAATGCCAGTTTAGGATGAACACGATAGCTGGTTTCTAGTCCGTAATGATTCGTTGTAGTGTTCACTGGATTAGTGGCACTAGAGTTAAAGGGATTATTGGCAAAAGCACTACCATAGGACCCAGAAACCACAACATCACCATCATTATTAGCACCTCTGAGATAAGAATGTGCATAGGTCAAACCAAGGGTTAAATTACTATTAGGCTGGAATGCTAATTGGGTTAATGCACCATAACTACCATCAAATAAGCCTTTTCCAGCACTTGGATCACTACCTCTTCTAGCAAGATAACCCCCAGACAAGGTAATTTTATCACTTAATTTAAAGACAGCACTTACACCCGAACCTGTATTACTTGCCGAACTGGTATTACTGGCACGGTAGATAGGAGAAAAGCGACCAAAGCGTGACAGTGAACCGATAGGAGTTGAAGATAATAAGGGGTTAATGGTGTTGAAGTTGTCGTAAAATTCACCACCAATGGCATCAACAATCACATTGATTTTATCTCCTACCGGAAACCGATAATACAATTTGCCCATTTGGACACTGTTGGTAGTATCGTTGGTAGAATCCCAGGATGTCCGAGTCATGTTCGTACCGCTGACTGGTGAGTTAAAAGCAATAGAATTATTGGCTTCTAAGCGAGTAAACAACTGGTCTTTACCTGTAAAACTAGTAACCAAATTCAGGCGGATGCGATCGCTAAAAATTGTATTATCTTGTAAACGGCGACCTCCTGCTCCATAGGCAGTGTTTTTCGCGGTTTCTCTGGCTACTCCCGCAGGTGTATTATTAATTGTTCTCCACTGGTCAGAATTTAGCGCCCTATCTCCACCAAACACACCCCCAAGAGCAAAAATTACTTCCCCATTCAACTTGGTAGTAGTGGAAAACTGTTGACTTTCTAGTGTAGCAGTACGACTTTCAAAGCCATCTATTCTGCCTCGTATTTCTACTAATCCATCAGCAAATTCTTGTTGCAGTTTTTGCAGAGTGTCTAAATCTTCCTTTTTCACCAGATCAGCCGTACTGGTGGCAATCAATTCTTGAACCCTATTCAAACAGGCATTTAAACCCGCTGCAAATTCATAGCGCGTTATGGCTCGATTGCCCCGGAAACTGCTATTTGGGTATCCCGCAATACAACCATAGCGTTCAACTAGAGATTGCAAAGCCTGAAAAGCCCAATCTGTCGGTTGCACATCTGAAAGTTGGGAAACAGATGTTACCTGCTCTATTTCCGAGTGAGAATTTTGCTGAGTTTCCGCAACTATACCGTCTTTTACCTGCAAATTAGTGAGGTTGGTATCAATTTCTATAGCCTTAGCTGTAATTGTATTAGCTGCAATCAATAACGGAGTTATCCACAGTGAATTTCGTAGAAAAGTAGACATTTACCTCACACCTCAAATCTTTAATACCAACTTAACAGGTACATATTAATACCAATTAACTTGGTATTTTGTAGCAAAGACTACAAATTTTTCGGAGTTGGTAAAATTTGTTTTTTAGCAGTTTTTAATTGCTTCCAAAGCATTTTAATTTGAGTGTAAGCATCCTCTGGTGACAGCTTACCAGCAGTTTGCAGGCTACAAATATAGCTTACCCGTTGAGAAAATTCCTGTAAATTAGAGTTAAAAACCAAATACTCTGGCTTAAATTGACCACGATATTTGTGGCGAGGATAGAGAAAATCAGTTAAATTAGTTAAAAAATCAGAATCTTTTGCCATTGCTGTTTATATCCATCAGCTAGTAAAAAAAGCTCTTTTTCCCAAGAGAATTTTAGAGCCACACAACAACCAACTTAATTGGTAAGTATCCTCTAGCTCTATTGGAAAAAAAGTAGCTTACGACACAATATTTGAGATTAATAATCTTCACAGGTAGATTTTTGTCAGGAAATATTTACCAGTTATATTGGTAAATATTATGGTAATCTTGGTAAAAGTATACCGAGTGTCAATTCCATGAATAAAAATTTCTCTCAGTCCAGTTTGCCAATCAAAAGAAGAAAGCTACTAGTTTTAATAGCGACAGCATTAGCTACTTTACTACTGGTTATGGGCTTACCAATCCTGACTTCTTCTCCTGTATCAGCACAATCTAATAACAACTTACTCATATCCGCCGCTGCTAGTTTAAAAGAGGCACTGGAAGAAATTAAACCTCTCTACCAACAAAGTAAACCAAACGTCAACATTAATTATAACTTTGGTAGTTCCGGTGCATTACAGCAACAAATCGAACAAGGTGCGCCGGCGGATATTTTTATATCTGCGGCTAAAAAACAAGTAGATGCTTTAGAACAAAAAGGACTTTTAGTTCCAGGGACTCGGAATATAATTGCTAAAAATCGGTTAGTTTTGGTAGTACCTAAAAATGTTGTTGGTATCACCAGTTTCTACAGTCTCAAAGATGCGAAAGTTAAAAAAATCGCTATTGGTGAACCGAGAAGTGTACCCGCAGGACAATACGCACAACAAGTATTAGAAAAGTTGAAAATTTGGTCAGAGATTAAATCAAAACTGGTTTTTGCTAATAACGTGCGTCAAGTTTTAGCATCTGTAGAAAGTGGGAATGCTGATGCAGGTTTAGTTTATATAACTGATGCCAAAATCTCTGATAAGGTAAAAGTTGTAGTTACGGCAGATGAAAAATACCACTCTCCCATTATTTATCCATTAGCAGTTGTTAAACGTAGCAAAAATGTTGATGCTGCTAAAGAATTCTCTCAATTTTTATCTAGCAATCAAGCTAAAACTGTATTTAAGAAATATGGGTTTATTTTGCCTTAATCATAGGTGAAATTTCAGATTCCCGACTTCTGACAAGCAATCATCATTTATTCAGAGGATTAAATAAAGAAGTCGGGGATCTTACTCACGATTTAATAAGGGATTTAAATAAAAATTAAAATTTATTAATTAAACCATCCTTTATAAGCAGATATTTCACTAACTCCAATTTCCCAAGGTGTACCCTTCTCAAAAGGAGGACACAAACGGATAATTGCCTGATGAGAAAACGACTTTAACTTTTTAGCAATATTAGGAATAGCATAGAATATATGCCAATACATTTCTCTATCAGGACAAATAATAATTAAAATAAAATAGCTTGAATTAGTGACTACATACCAATGACACCTTGATAATAAAGCTTGGAGAATAAGACCACAGTTTACATAAAAGTGGTTAGCAATAACTTCTTCTAAATTTCTAATTAGCATTGCATCAATTTGTGTAATCCGAGATGGAGGTAAGTAGGTCGGCGTTAAAAAATCAATCTATGTAACGAAATATAAATTAACGAATACCTTATAAATAGGGTGTTTCACGGTTTTTACAAAACTAAACATATATCGATTTTATTGGGCCGACTTACTTAAATCATCTGGAGACAGAGAATATGGATTCATGGCTGATAAAGTAGGAAAGGAAGTTTGGTCAATTTTTGTATAGCAGATAAAAGGGAATGGGAAACTCAGAATAATTTACCATTCCCTAACAACCAACCAATAGAACGAGGAAACAAGAGACTAAACTATATAGAGTTATTTATGAATCAGCTACACAAGGGAGATAATGGGGGGGAAGTGGACTTTTATAGTCCACTTTTTACATATTAATAGAAGCTGCTATTGCTTCTTTATTCAGGGAAAGTGAGTGCTTCTAGTTTTTACCGCCAGAAACAATTTCTACATCGCCTTTTTTCAGTGCTTCTAGTGCTTCTCCTTCAGCGTCTTCTTGCTTTTTGGCAGCGTCCGCTTGAGCATTGGCAGCATTTGTTAATTTAGCAGCATTTTCTTCACTTTCCAGAATACCAAATTCAATCAACAAATCTTCTAGCTCGTCCATTTCAATAGGTGTAGGAACGGCGAAATTAGTATTGTTGATAATCTTGTTGGCTAATGTCCGGTATTCATTAGCTTGGTTACTATCAGGTGCGTACTCATTAACAGTCATGCGGCGCAATTCTGCGTGTTGCACGATATTGTCACGAGGGACAAAGTGAATCATTTGGGTACTTAATCTAGCCGCAAGTGTGCTAATTAATTCCTCTTCTCGGTCAGTTTTGCGACTATTACAAATCAAACCACCCAAACGCACACCACCAGTGTGAGCATATTTAAGAACACCGCGAGCAATGTTATTAGCCGCAAACATCGCCATCATTTCCCCAGAGGTAACAATGTAGATTTCTTGGGCTTTTCCCTCTCGAATAGGCATGGCGAAACCACCACACACAACGTCCCCTAATACGTCGTAAGATACGAAATCTACATCTTGGTATGCACCGTTTTCTTCTAAGAAATTGATAGCGGTAATGATACCCCGACCAGCGCAACCCACACCAGGTTCAGGCCCACCAGATTCCACACATCTAATATCCCGAAAACCTGTAATTACCACTTCTTCCAGTTCCAAATCTTCCACTGAACCTCGTTCCGCAGCCAAGTGCAGCACAGTGGTTTGGGCTTTACAGTGGAGAATCAACCGGGTAGAATCAGCTTTAGGATCACATCCAACAATCAAGATGCGTTGACCAACTTCCGCCATAGCAGCCAAAGTATTTTGGGAAGTAGTCGATTTACCGATACCGCCTTTACCGTAGAAAGCGATTTGTCTAATTTTTGAGTCGGACATAATATCTCCTATTTGGTGAATTTATGATCATGAAAAGTGAGGGCGTGTAGAACTTCGCAGGAGGTGCGCGTTCCACCGCAAACAGGTGAAAAATCCTGAACATATTGACAGTTTTGGGAAATTTTTATTGGTTATTCAGACCAAGAACTAATAAGTAAAGTAAAGACGAGTTAAACTATCCCGACGCGAGTGAACCCGCCCTTACAAACTCTTACCTTTGCGCCTTTGCTCCTTTGTATCTTTGCGCGAAACCATTCATACTTTCACTTAACAACACCAAAAACCTAAACAGTGGCGACAACTTCCCCAATTTTGCTAATATCATAGCCGCCAAGAATTTGTAATTGAGAGTGAACTAGAGGATGTCCCAAGGTACTTAATAATTGCTGTACTGGTGTTTCTTCCAAATATTCCTTGAGAATTACTAAGTCGTACCGTGATTGACGAACAGGGATAAATCCTAACCCAAAAGCTGCGGCTACGGATGCCGTACTAATACCTGCGTCTGCAAATCCAGAAGCTATGATTTGGGCAACATCTTGATGACTGGTAATGATATGATCAAAGCCTGAAAGATCATGAGATGAAACTTGTTCCTTTTCTAAAGTTTGTTCTAAAAGTAAACGACTACCAGAACCTACTTCTCGGTTAACAATAGTTGCTCCCATTTTCACCAAATCGCTTAAACTGCTGATTCCCTGGGGATTACCAGATTTTACCATCAGTCCCTCTTCCCAAACGCCTAAAGTGATGAGAACGGCTTCTCTTCCAGCCAAAGCCTCGCGCACAAAGGGAGTATTATACTCGTCTGTTTTTGGGTCATATAGGTGCATTCCCGCAATGTGGGCTTCACCTCTGCATAGACTTTGCAATGCAGACATACTATTAGCAAAGTTATATTGTACCCGCAATTGCGGATGCCAACGTTCGGTAGCCCTAGCCCAAAGAGAAATCACAGGGGAACACCCAGTAATAACGACGGTGTGATAAAGCGAGTCCATATTATCGTCGAGGAGTCGGACACGCAATTTATCTGTGTTACTCTGTCTGTGAGCCTCACCATCAGCGGGAATCATGTCTTGGCGAAAGGCATCTTTACCAATTAAGGGATAAGCTATCCATTGACCTCCTACCCGTGCTAAACTAACTCTTAGTTGTTGGACATCGCCAACAGGTTTGGCAATAATGGCTTCAATTTCCGGTAAATCTCGCTCTAGCCAGAATAGATGCTCAACTTGACAGCCCAATGCTTTAGCTAGACGCAGTGTAATCTCAACTGAGGGAGCATATTGTCCCGACTCTACACCACTAATAGTTTGACGAGTTACACCCGCTATGTTTGCCAAGTCTTGTTGACTCATGGCTAACCGGGTTCTAATTGACTTCAAGTTATTACGGAGGCTACTATCCTGCTTCATTGGCTTTATCTCTTTATTTATCAAAGCCGCAGCGGATTTAACTAAAAATCGGCCAAGGCAAAAGCACGGTTAATATATATCATTTCTGTTTGGATGATTTTTGTGCTTTCGCTCTCTTGATTCCCCATATAAAAACAATATCACAACATTTAGCTATTTTGCTTGCTATTTGCAAAATATTTTGCAAAAAAGTAATTTTTATTTAGTTGGTAATGGCTGTAATACTTGCAAATGAAAGCTTTTCAGGATTTGAAATTAGCTGAAAATTTGTGTATTTACCAATTAATTTGATCAATAGTAGTAAAAAATACAGTTTTCTTCATAAAATTCGGTTTTGATGATTTCTATAACGCACCGTTAACCATGAAGGTTTTTTATGTGCAAGTGAAAAGATTTTCAACAATTATTGTCTGCATCAAGATTTAAGGATTTACAGAATTAATCCCTATTTCTTATTCTCTATTCTCTATTCCCTATTCTTATGACTAAACCATATCTATCTCCAGATGATTTGCCTTCTTCTAAAATTACGCAAATCAGTGAAATATTACTCTGTCAATTGGAAGAAGTAACTAAACAGAGATTTTTTCTAGCTTGTAATAGTACGGTACGCATTTCATTATCTAGTTGTCATTGGTATTTCAAAATCAATAGTGGTATTTTGATGTTAATTATGGTGTGTAATGATATTGAAAGTTACCAAAATATTATGACTACTTTCCCCTACTTTGCCAAAACGTTAAAACGGTTTGCTAACGAGGCAAAGATTAGCATTATTTCACCAGTTAATAATGGTATTCCCTGGATGGTAAATATATCTGACATCTTACCAGAAGATGATGTTCCTGATAGATGAAAAGACGAGTATTGATAATTACTCTGGTATTTCTAGTAATTATATTTGATTTCTAAAATCCATGTAGAGACGTTTCATGGAACGTCTCTACATTATTATAATGTCTCTACATTATTAGACACAACCAAATACTCTAATCAATAGCAATTATTACATCAGTTGATTTAACGATTGCATATACTTCTTTACCTTCAACAAGGTTGAGATTTTCTGCTGATGATTTAGTAATGATTGCTGTTACTTCTACACCTGGGCCAATTTCTACTGTTACTTCTGTATTCACAGAACCAACGGCAATTTGTTTTACAATCCCTTTCAGAGCATTACGCGCACTAACTTGCATTTTCAATTTTCCTGTAAAATTTTAATCATACATGAAAAATAGTCGCAGTATCAAATAAATTCACAACGTTTAAGATTTTTACCAAAATTTTTGGTAGCATTGTCCTGAAATATTGCTATTTCAAGGTATAATACCAACTAAATTGACCCAAATCAATTTAACTATGTAGTCAAACTTTAAAAATCATGCCACAGGATTTATCACCGCTTTGGATATCGTTGAAAACGGCTTTACTCGCAACGTTTATCACTTTCTTTTTGGGGATATCTGCCGCTTATTGGATGTTGGGATATCGCGGTAAAGCCAAATCTTTAATTGAGGGGATATTTGTTGCACCGTTGATTCTACCACCTACTGTGGTGGGATTTTTACTGCTGCTATTTTTTGGTAAAAATAGTCCGGTTGGTAAACTGCTAGAACCGTTTGATACCACAATTGTGTTTACTTGGTATGGTGCGGCGATCGCTGCTACAATAGTTTCCTTCCCATTGATGTATAAAACTGCACTGGGAGCTTTTAGCCAAATTGATGCCAATCTGCTGCGAGTAGCGAGAACGTTGGGTGCAAAAGAATTCACAATTTTTTGGCGGATTAGTTTACCCCTAGCATTTCCTGGGATTTTAGCTGCCACTACCTTAGCATTTGCGCGGGCTTTGGGTGAATTTGGGGCAACTTTGATGTTAGCAGGTAATATCCCTGGACAAACTCAAACAATGCCAATGGCAATATATTTTGCTGTGGAAGCGGGGGCAATGAATGAAGCTTGGTTTTGGTCAATTGTAATTATGATTGTTTCTCTTTCAGGAATTATTATAGCTAATTTATGGCAAGAATTTCCAGATAAACGCAAACTCACAAAATTACCAATAAAGCAAATAAAATTAGCAAGTAAATCTGATTCTTTATTAATTGATTCCTCTACATCTAGTTTAGTTTTAGATATTCAAAAAAGACTAGACAACTTTTATCTACAAGTTGCCTTTAATACTGACAATCAACCATTAGGATTATTGGGAAGTTCCGGGGCAGGAAAAAGTATGATTTTGCGTTGTCTAGCGGGGATAGAAACACCGAATAAAGGACGAATAATTTTAAATGGTAGAGTATTATTTGACTCAGAAAAGAACATTAATATTCCTATTCATCAACGACAGATTGGTTTTTTATTCCAAAACTATGCCTTATTTCCACACATGACTGTGGCGCAAAATATCACTTTTGGTTTACCGAAATATCTAAATGCTAAAGAAGAGGTAGAAAAGCAATTAATAGCCATGCAATTACAAGGATTTGGCGATCGCTATCCGCACCAACTTTCTGGGGGACAACAGCAACGGGTAGCATTAGCTAGGGCTTTGGCTAGTAAACCAGAAGCATTACTTTTAGATGAACCATTTTCGGCACTTGATACCCATTTACGCAGTCAATTAGAACAACAAGTTACAGAAATTCTGGATGATTATTCTGGTGTAACTTTGTTTGTGACTCATAATATGGAAGAGGCTTATCGCCTATGTCCCAATTTGTTAGTATTAGAACAGGGAAAACAAGCTCATCATGGTTCTAAATATGAGATATTTCAACATCCTGCTAGTGTAAATGTTGCTCAACTTACTGGTTGTAAAAACTTTTCCCGTGCTAATACTTTATCACCTCAACAGATAGAAGCAATTGATTGGGGTTGTACTCTGGAAGTTAGAGAAAAAATTCCTGCAAAATTATCTCATGTTGGTATTCGCGCTCACCATTTGATTTTCACTAAAGATCCTCAACAAGTAAATACATTTCCCTGTTATTTAGTTCGTACCAGTGAAACACCTCATAGAATGACAGTATTCCTTAAACTTAATTCTGTGGGAAATCATCCCCATGATTATCATTTACAAGGAGAAATTTATAAAGAGAAATGGGTAAATATTCAAGATCAATCTTTTCCTTGGTATGTGCATTTAGAACCTTCTCGGTTACTTTTAATGGAGTAAATAGTCTGTAGCTATTCTTGACTACAGGGAAATGGCCTTTTTTACCAGCAGGGGGGTTATTTGCAATCCGTACCTGTGGCGGTGTGGCTAGGGGGGAGTCACCAGGTGCTGGGGGATGTTAAGGCTAGTAAACAATGGTGGGAAGTAGCTTGTGAGGAATGTCAGGAGGCGTTTAATCCGGCTGCGGCTGATTATTGGTTAGGGAAAGCCTTGGTGGGTTTGGGGGATAAATCAGGGGCTAGACGGGCTTATGAAGGTGCGTTGAGTCAGCAGTTGTTGTATCCCGTGCGTGGGGAGGTGGAGGGAATTTTGGAGAGGCTATAATGTCTTCTAAAGTTTTATTTAATGTTAGTTTACCTAACTGCTGTTTAATTTGTATTTCCCAGAGACTAACAACACTCAATAATCTAAGATTATCTTTATTCGTCAATAGCTCTAAGACTCCTTGAGACAGTTTTGATGGCTGACTATCCCAAAAAATAAAAGTATGTGTATCTAACAGTAATTTCATGGATTTTGCAACCAAAATTCATCGGATAAAGGTTGATCAAAATCATCACTCATAACCATTGCACCTAAATTTAATCCGGGAAGTGGAGTCTTTTTTGATTCCCAGACATTTGGCTCAATAGAATTAAGTAGAGTTAATCTAGCAATGGGAGTATTCCCATCAGTAATTACTATTTCTTGGTCATTTTGAATCAAGGAGAGTAATTGACTAACGCTGATTTGTAATTGTTGAATATCCAGTGTTTTGGTTGACATAGTTGTTACTTTGAATATTATATTTGTCTATTATAGCTTAATCTTTCCAAAGCGTAACTTACCTTTCAGATTAAAAGTAGCTTGCTTCCCTGTAGGGATAAGAGGTTGTTTGAAAAGTATTATATCAAACCAGTAATCTCCAAAAACCTAACCCCCCTGCCCCCCTTCCCTGCAAGGGAATGGGGGTTTTAAAGCCTCTCCCCTGCAAGGGGAGAGGTTTGGAGAGGGGTCAGTCTATACATTCAAAACTTTTCAAACACCCTCTAAGGCGATTCCTGCGGAGCGCTTCGCTATCGCCCTACTTATCCCCAAGAGCGATCACTTATCTTTCATCAAAGTCATTTTACCAAAGCGATCGCTACTTCCTGACCCAACAACCCCAACGCCTACCTCAGCCATTCTGGGACATCCAAATTAGAAAGCCCAAAATTTGATCAACTGGTGGTACTGGATAATCATTCAAGTCAATGGTTACTGTTTGTCCTTCTAGTTGGAGAAACCGCCAAACCGTACCACTTGTCACCGTTCCGTAAATTGTGGAAATCGGCTGCTGCTTCTGTTGATTAAAGCGTTGTGCTGCTACCATTTCGGCTAAACATTGTCCCAGTCCTGGTTTTAGGTCTTCTTTTTTCGCTTCCACCAAAACCACTGCCGGGGCTTTAATATACAATTGCTCTGGAGAGCGACTAATCAGAAAATCAACATAACCCGTCAAATCAACCTCTGGCTGCACGTTGAACTCTTCGCCGGAAAAGACACTAATTTGTCCATGAAGCTGACGTTTGACTTCTAGTAAAACGGGATTGATAATGCCTTCAGAACGCGCTTTTTCACTACCTACTGCAACTGCCCAAGGTATGGTTTCTTTCAATGTGTCTTTGAGCAAAGAACTCGGATTAAATGGGGAAATCTCTGGTAGAAAGCGATCGCCTTCAACAATTGTCAGTTGAAAATCATCTACAGCTTTACTCAAAGTAAATTTACTATAAGGCATAAAAGTTTTCTCGATAATTGGTAATATAAAGATATTTTACCGAAAAGCGATCGCCTTGATAATGGGAAATTGAGGGGCGTAACGTAGCCCGTCCTAGACATCGCGTTGATCTGCGATGGGAATATTTTCCTTGTACCACCGCTTATTACCTGACTTATTGCCTCCAACCAACAAAATAGCCTGTCGCTGAGGATCAAAGGCAAATAAAATCCGCCAACGTAGAATCTGTCAGGCTGTCCGCACAGGAGAACACGGACAAGGCGTAGAAAAATATCAAGATTTTGAGTATTTTAGCTGATTAAAAAAAGCCGCTTTATCGGAAGTGCGATCGCATTTCCTACATCTCCAAAATGCGATCGCCTGTTTAGAGATAGCTTACATTATTATCTAAATATAAAACCAGAGGACTATCTGCTGCTGACAAGAGGGATTCTTCTAAATAAGTTGTACAACTTACCTTTTCTTGACTATAACTAATTTTATTGATGGTTTTCTAATAAATGGGAGAGACTGAAAAATATATCTTGATTATCTTGATTTCCAGCCTCTCTAAAATTAACTTAATTCCAATAAACCTTGATAACCTGTGACAATACGATTTCCATCTTTGAGAATGTGAACTTCAATTTGATCACTAGCCCAAGTAATTTTATCTGCAAATTCTGGGTTAAAGATATTTACATTTTGATTACTAGAAGAAACGGGAGAATCAGGAGAATTAACTGCTAGAGATTTGACAAAGGGACCATCAATTAAAATATCTAATTCTGCTAACAATTCTTTTGCACCTGGAGGGGCAGAATTAGATTGTAATTGTTGAAGAGTGAAACCAGTAAAAGACATGACATTTAAACCCGCTGCTTTTAACTTTTTCGCTAGAATTGTTAATGCAGGTGCTTGCCAAAATGGCTCACCACCGGAAAAAGTTACACCTGTATTCTGGGGATTTTTGAGAATACTTTCAGCTAGGGTATCAATAGCCACTAAATCATTAATCTCAAATGCCCAGGAGTCGGGATTAAAGCAACCAGAACACTCACGGTTACAGCCTTGTACCCAGACCACAGCCCGACAACCAGGGCCATTAACTTCTGATTGGTCAACATAACCCATAATGTTAAGATAACCGGGGGGAATGTCCGCGAGTCCTAGAGATGGGTTCATGGGCTTGGTTTCCATCTTTTGTCAACTCCTTTTCAACTTTTCCTATTACTTGCTAATATAGCGAGACTCTGAAAAAGTGTGGAGAAAGAAATTATAAGCTTTTTTAAAGATTGATTATTTTGTGTAATCAACCTTTAAGTTATCTTAAGATTTTGCCCAGGAGGGAGTTGATGAACGCGCAGCAGAGATAGCATGAAAGAATGCAAATAGCCTGTGGCTGGCTTGACCATAATCCTGGCATTTTTGCAGATCGAAAGACCGTAATTCTTTTTCTATGACGTTTTCGACATCAGCAGCTAAATTTAACCTCCCTTCATTGAGATAACATTCAGTTAAAAATAGCAATTTCTCAACATTAATTTCATTGGTTTCCCATTGAATCTCGACAGGAAACTCATAATTTTTTTCTAATGTTCCCCCATGGTAAACATTTTCCATGAGTTTATTGCTGATAATATATTTAACTTTATGGGTGTTAGCCAATTCTAGCAAATCATCAGCAGTTGGCTTCAATCCCAGACGACGACGGAACACAGAATCAATAATTTCATATTTACTATTGTCTGGAAATACTGTGACAACCACAGCCGCAATTCCTTCAATATTTCCATAACATCCGATGATGTTTTTACTTTCTTCACCGTGAACAAATAAGATATCCATAATATGCACCAACTAAATTAATAACAGGAAATTGAGTTGATAAAATTCTCTTAGATCAGAGTGAGAATGCAAAACTCAATACCGATAATCTACCAGACTTTTTCCAAAAATTGCAGCTTTGTTCAAAAAAAAAGAGCCTTTTTATAAATAGGTTAATTTTAGATTAATTACAAACTAAAATCTATTTCTCTAGATAGATGAAAGCGCAGATTTTATTTTGTTTAATCAAATGTTGCTCAATAAACATCTTTTTGACATCTCTTCGCACGAGTCAGATTCCCGACTTCTTAGAGAAGTCGGGGATCTTATTGTTCATAATCTTAACCTGAATAAGAAATATTCATCAGGTGTCGTTCCGCACCTGCACCTAAAACCCAGCGAATAGTTGTAAAAAACCGAGGCCAATTACCTGTACCATTACCAAAATATTCTGCTGCAACTTTCTCTTCTAAATCATTTATATCAATACTTTCATCATCAAGTTCTTTATTGATTTCGTCAATTACAGCTAATCGTTGATCTTTCAATCGTTGAACATTAAGTTCTAGGGTATCAATAGTAAATTGAACATTTTCTATAGGAATACCAGAATCTTCACAGGCTTTTTTATCAGGTCTAATTTCACCAGTTAAACTACTGAATATAAATAGACGTAATGTTGGTAAATTGAGAGGATTTAATAACCTAATATCAGGAATAAAACCACCCTTGTTTTTGCCACAACATGGTAAATCTTTCAGTAATTGTGGATTTTTCAAATCATCATCTTTCATTCCACCGGGAGGAAGACAGATAGCCAGCATATTTTGCCAATCTAGATCATAATTATTTTCTTTTGTTGATTGGTTACGAGGGATAAAGTGTTCTACAGAACGATTGTTTTCTTGTAGTTTCATTTCACAATAAGCACACAGCCCTTTTTGATCAGCAAATAAAGTATCACGAATTACATTCAAAGTTTCTCGGTTCTTTTTTAAATCACTCCATCGCTTTATCTGTAAAGAAAATCGCCCTTTATACTTTTTAAGTTCCTCTGGTTCTGGGGATTTCAGCACTTTTTTCACACCGCATTCCTCCGTTCCAATTTGCGGATTTGCATATCTGCTCTAGTCATATCTGGATCATAAGATTCCCAGTGTTGTAATTCTTGTCTGAGGCGTTTTGCTTCTTCTAATTGACCATTATCAATTGCTTCAAAAAGCTGTTTAAGAGTTCTTGATTCTTCCGTATCTGGTCTTAAATCACTTAACCCTAAAACATATCTGACAATATCTGAACTTTTCATCCCCCTGGTAGGTGATGGACATTCCTTTATTTGATAATCTTCTAATATCTTCACCTGATTTTGTTTAACTGTTGTCACAACTTCAGGACTGTGAGTAGTGGCGATAATTTGAGTGTTGGGAAATACCTTTTTTAAATCAGGAATAATCTTTTGTTGCCAAGTTGGATGTAAATGCAAATCTAACTCATCAATCATTAAAATAGCTTCTGCTGCTAAGGGGTTTTCCATGTCTGGATTAGCTTGTGCTAAACGTCGCGCAAAATCCATCACCAACGCCAACATATTGCGATAACCTGCACTTAATTGACTTAATAAAAGTTCTCTTTTTTCTCCTGTTTCCATTGTCCACTCAACCATCAATTTGGCAGATGTTGCACCTGAAAAATAAACGCGAGCATTGGGAGCAATAATAGTAGAAATAGCATTTCGCACTTGCTTTAAATCAGGAAGTTCAAAGTTAATATCTCTGCGATTTTTACCCTCTCTCAATTCTTGAAAATCACGTACAAAAAACCAGTTAGCTAAATCTTTGAAGTTAGCAGTTGCATCAAGAGCATTATTCAACGCATCAAATCTGTCAAATGATTTATTTGGAATATTTTCAAGATCAGAGATATTAATTAAATGGCGATCACTTTTATAATAAGCAATTATGGAAAGTTCAGATTGTGGATTCTTCTTCAATGTATTACATTTCTCTCCTATTGCAATATACAGTTCTCTAAATTCATCTGCTACAAAAAATGAATTTATATTCTCTACATTTATATTTTCGTTACCATTATACAGGTTTTGAAAAGCATCCTGTGAAAAATTTAAACTGGTATTGTTCAAATTTATCTTTTCATTATCATTGTCAGATAGCGGGTTTTTATAAACAGTTTTCCAGTTAGGAAACTCTGTCACAGATACATTTAACTCCGCTTGTTTTTTTTGTTCATGTCCCTCTTTTCTGACTGGTAAATCTCGTTGTAAAACAGGTGATTCTTGTCTATTTTGATAGTCTTTATTGACATTTTCCTGAATTTTAGCTACGTAGGGGAACATTGCCGCAGCAATAGCATCCAATAACGCACTCTTACCTGAGCCATTATTGCCAACAAAAATATTGATATCGGGATCTAAATTAACTTCCAAATTCTCAAAGCAGCGAAAGTTTTCGATAGTGACTTTTTGAATGTGCATTGATTTATTGTTACAGTTGATTTTATTTTAACATATTACCTCGTTACCGTTAATTGCATTTCTTTGGTGTTAATAATTCTAAGTTATTCTCTAAAATCGTCCCTTTCAAATTTGCTCCCTGGAAATTTGCACCCCTAATAATTGCACCGTGCAAATTTGCTCCTGCTAAATTTGCACCTTTCAAATTTGCCCAACTTAAATCAGCTTCCGTTAAATTGGCTTCCGTCAAATTAGCTTTAGATAAAAATGCGTTTCCTAAATGAGCTTTGGTTAAATTAGCTTTATGTAAGTTAGCTTGATAAAGTTGAGCAGTCATTAATTCTGCTTCATATAAATTTGCTTCGCTCAAATTAGCAGTAATTAAATTAGCTGCCATTAAAGTTGCAAAACCTAGATTACTACGAATAAGTTGGGACGCTGATAAATCAGCACCTTTTAAATTTGCATTTTGCAAATCTGTACCAATTAAATTTGCATCATTAATCATAGCATTTTCTAGATTTGCACCACTTAAATCAGCACCAATAAAGTTGCCAAAACTTAAATCAGCCTGTGTCAAGATTGCACCACTCAAATTAGCAATACTCAAGTTAGCTTTACTTAAATTAGCTTCGATTAATTTGGCTTGATAACAAATAGCATTACTGAGATTAGCATGACTAAAATTAGTTCGCACTAATAAAGCGTGAGCTAAATTTACTTTATTCAAATTTACTCCTTGAAGATTTGCCCCCCGCAGGTTTTCTCCTAGTAGATTTGCACAGCTAAGATCAATTTCAATGTGGGGATTTTTGTTTCTCCATTCTATCCAAGTAACTGCACCTGATCGTAATAAATTGAGATGTTGCTGATTTGCCATTTTTTACTCCTTTACTCGTTCCGCTTACCTTGAGGATTTTCTCTTCCTGGTGAATTTTCAATTGCTGCTAAAGCGCCCGCTGCTCCTGCTAAAATATCCTGTTCTGAGCCACCTAAATAAAGTCGGCCAAAACTACCTACAGCTTGAACTTCCAGAATATTAATTTGCGCTGCTTTTTCTGCTTCATTAGCCGCTAGTGCAGCATAAGCTGCTGGTTCAACTTCCAACACATAGAGAGTTTGTCCTGCTAATAGCAGTTGTCCCCGACGGGTACGGTTAATCAGTTGGGTTTGGTACGCGTCAATGTTACGGATAATCTGACTAGAAACTACACGAGGTTTGAGACATTCCTCTTTTTTTACACCGAGAAACGCCAAAATTGCATCTCCAGCGGCTCGCGTTTCCCCTTGAGAGCCAGAATGCACTTCTAAAAGTCCATATAGCCGTTCTACTACTTGCACTCCAGGACGAACAGAAGCAGATTTTAGGGCTACGTCCGTAATCTTGTTGATTTCGATACCAGGGGAAATTTCAATCCATAGGGATGTATCCCCCGGTAATGGTAAGAAACCCTGGGCTACTGTTCCCATGTATGCGGCGTGTTGAGGTTGCAGATTGTCTAGAAATACGAAGCTGCGTAATTCTATACCCAAAGTCTTAATTCTCCAGTTATGAGGGTAAACATTTTGGATTTAGATTCCCGACTTCTCAAAGAAGTCGGGGATCTGCAATATATGAGTTTACCGTTAAAGTGGACTGGTTTGGTAATTGGTGTGCCTACCCGCTTTACCCAAGTGCCTAATGCTAGAATAAAAAACAGCCAATTACCCAGAGGCATCTTGTAAAAACCTAGCTTGAAGTTAATAGAGAGGAGTCTGTAAATTTAACAAGTTCTTTACCGTCTCGGCTTTTAATTACTCGTGCTGGTACGCCCACAGCTACGGAAAATGGGGGAATATCTTTAGTGACAACAGCACCAGCACCTATCACACTACCTCTACCGATAGTGACACCATCCAAAACTTTCACTCCATCTCCTAGCCAACAGTCATCCTCAATCACGATTCCTTGACTAGTAATGCCTTGGTATTTGATTAGCTGTGTTGGATCTGTAAAGTTGTGATTATTGGCATATATCCCAGTATGGGCTGCAATTAAACAATGTTTGCCAATTGTAATATTTCCAGGTCCAGCAATACAAGCACTAGGTCCAATAAAAGTATCTTCACCAATGTGAATCCGAGTATTATCTAACGCCCCAATCACCACATTATGCTCAATCACAACTCCATTTTCTAGCTGAATTCTATTATTTTTATGTCCTCTTCCATCTATACGAACTCCTTTGAAAATATAAGTTCCATTCCCAATTTCAATAGCATCAGCACCAAGAAATTCAACGCCATCTTGAAGATAAACTGAGCTACCTATGCGCGAAAAAATAGCGTGATATAGAAAATTGCGTAACTTTACACCACCAAAAATTGTGGGGATATCACCAAGAAAAGTAGTTAAAAGAAGTTCTTGAAATCTTTTCAATCTTGATAAATGTTGTCCGTGATTCATGACTTTATTACTGCTAACTAAATTGTGATATTGGAGATTTGTGGAATTATGAACTGCTCAAATAAAGACATCCCGTATTTGAATCTTGCCGTGTACCATATATATTTCTATGTCTGCATTTTGAGTAAACAGATCAATAGAAAATAATATGGCTAATATGAAGTTTTCCAAATATTTGAAAAACCCAACGCAAGTTTTTAAGGCTAAAAGCTATTAAATACAGGTATTATTTAATTGTTAGACATAATTCTAGAATTACAGCAGTTTGCAACTGTCTGCATTCGTTATGTACTACTTGGAAATTAAAGGCAATACTTTTTTATATTTGGAAATTAATAATAAATACTGAATTTTCATGCTTTAAGGGAACATCAAACTTCTAACTATTGCTGCATATAAGTTAGTAATTTGACAAGCCATTATAATTCAGATATTCAATTACCAAATATCAAAGTATTTATTTCAATTCAATTACATCTATTTATGCTACGCTGAAATAGGCGTGAAATTTCTTCACTACCATCCAGATGTAATTGTTGAATTATTCATTAAATTTCCCAGTAAGTACAATCACTTCAACTTAAGGGGGAGTGTCTCCAACTTCCGCCATCACATTAAAATTAATCATCGGAGCAAACAAATAAATACTTCCCCGATTACTATAACGGCTTACTTGCAGCCAATTTTTAGAATCTGCCGCTGTTGTAATCATAGTATGTCAATAAAATTTACTTATGCACTCTTCTTATAAAACGCCTTGATAGTGACATAAATAATGTCCTTCTACTATCCTAAAAGAAAGTTGCAAAATAAATATAAAGTAATAATAAAGTTTAAACATAAATTATGAAGATTTAAAAGTAAACTTAGTTTTATGATTAGTATGGTTACAGCCTGTATACTCTATCAATAGGACATAAGTATAAATAATACTTACGAAAAAATAGGGTATTGATTATTGCTGTAGTTTGTGATTTATTAGCCCAATTTAATCTAATTAAAAGTAAAAACTGTATCTATTATTACGACTTTAATTTTCCGAAATATACTTTTCATTACAGCTTTAAAAAAAGATAATAGCGAGAATGGGGGCAGAAGAAATGATTGTTTATTTGCTCTTGTGAAATAATGGTAGCCATCTCAGAGAACATTCAGAACCGATTAACTATACAAACTGTAGAAATTGCCCCTAATACCACTGCGATTCGTTCTCTTGACTGGGATCGGGATCGTTTTGATATTGAATTTGGTTTACAAAATGGTACAACCTATAATTCATATTTGATTAGAGGTGAACAAACCGTTTTAATTGATACTTCTCACCAGAAGTTTCGTGATCTTTATTTACAGACTCTCAAGGGTTTAGTTAATCCTAAAACTATTGATTATATAATTGTTAGCCATACTGAACCTGATCATAGTGGCTTGGTAGAAGATATTTTACAGTTAGCTCCCAGAGCCACTGTTTTAGCTTCTAAAGTGGCTTTGCAATTTTTAGAAGGTTTGGTACATGAACCTTTTTCTAAGCGAATTGTCAAAAGTGGCGATCGCATAAAAATTGGCAAAGATCATGAAATGGAATTTGTCAGCGCTCCCAATTTACACTGGCCAGATACTATTTTTAGCTTTGATCGCAAAACCCAAGTTCTCTACACTTGTGATGCCTTTGGAATGCACTACTGTGATGATCGCACTTTCGACGAAAATTTAGAAGCAATTGAAGCTGATTTTCGCTTTTATTACGATTGTTTAATGGGTCCTAATGCTCGTTCTTTGCTAAATGCAATGAAGAGAATGGGTGAACTTGGGGAAATTAAAATTATCGCCAATGGACACGGACCATTACTACATCATAACCTGGATATTCTTAGAGAATATTATTACAATTGGAGTCAAAAACAAGCGAAAACAGAAACTACTGTCGGTTTGTTTTATGTCTCTGGTTATGGACATAGCGATCGCATAGGACACGCAATTGGTGATGGTTTACAAAAGGCTGGTGTTGGTGTCGAAGTATTGGATTTAAACACCGCAGAAAGTCAAGAAATTCAAGAATTAGCTGGGAGAGCATCTGGTTTAATTGTAGGTATGCCTTCTACCAGTGCTATTAAAGCGCAAGCCGCAATTAGTTCTTTATTAGCAGTTGCTAAAAACAAACAAGTTGTGGGTTTATTCGAGTCCTATGGTGGCGATGATGAACCCATTGATACTCTCAGACGTAAATTTATTGATTTAGGTATTAAGGAAGCTTTCCCGGCTATTCGCATTAAAGAAACCCCCACTGATGCTACCTATAAACAATTTGCAGAAGCCGGAAATGGTTTAGGACAATTGTTAGTGCGGGAACGCAATATTAAACAAATAAAATCTCTCGACGTGAACATGGAAAAAGCGTTGGGAAGAATTAGTAATGGTTTGTATATTGTCACTGCCAAAAAAGGCGATATTAGCGGTGCAATGATCGCTTCTTGGGTAACACAAGCCAGTTTACAGCCTTTAGGTTTTACCATTGCTGTAGCTAAAGATCGCGCTTTAGATAATTTATTGCAAGTAGGCGATCGCTTTGTTCTTAACGTTCTTGAAGAAGGCAATTATCAAGACCTGAAAAAGCATTTTCTCAAACGTTTAAATCCCGATGCTGATAGATTTGCAGAAGTAAAAACCCAAACTGCTAAAAACGGTTCACCCATTCTTACCGACGCACTCGCATACATGGAATGTGAAGTTGTTAATAGTATGGAATGTAGTGATCACTGGATTTTATACTGCACAGTTGAAGATGGCAAAGTTTCCAAACCTGATGGAATTACCGCAGTTCGTCATCGCAAAGTAGGGAACTACTATTAATTGGTAATTGGTGATTGGTGATTGGTGATTGGTGATTGGTGATTGGTAATTGGTGATTGGTGATTGGTGATTGGTAATTGGTGATTGGTAATTACTCCCTTCTCTACCTGTTCCCTGTTCCCTGTTCCCTATTACCTATTACCCATTACCCATTACCCATTACCCATTACCTATTACCCATTACCTATTACCTATTCCCTAATTATTAACTAACCATCTTTCATAATTATTATGACACTTCCAGATTCATTTTCTAACGCTGTTGAATCCGCTAAAAATTGGGTTTCTCAAGTTTTTTCGACCCAACAAGCATCCATGAGCGATTCCAGACCAAGAGACGTACAAATCCTACCAATTGCTACTAACACAAAGGTGATGAGAGCGCGGAGTAAATCGCGGTTAAGATTTGAAATTGAGTATGCTCTAGAACGGGGAACTACTTCCAATAGCTATTTAATAGAATCCGATAAAACTGCTATCACAGATCCTCCAGTAGAAGGATTTACAGAAATTTATTTGGAAGCATTACAGAAAACAATCAATGTGCAAAAGTTGGATTATGTAATTTTGGGACATTTTAACCCCAATCGTATTCCTACTTTAAAAGCAATTTTAGCAATCGCACCACAAATTACCTTTGTTTGTTCTCTTCCCGCTGCGAATAATTTACGTGCTGCTTTCACCGACCAAGATATCAAAGTTTTAGTCATGCGGGGGAAAGAAACCCTAGATTTAGGTAAAGGTCATGTTTTGAAATTCTTACCTACTCCTAGTCCTCGTTGGCCAGAAGCACTTTGTACTTATGACCAACAAACCCAAATTCTCTTTACAGATAAGCTATTTGGCGCACATATCTGCGGTGAAGAAGTATTTGATGATCATTGGGAAACTTTCAAAGAAGACCAACGTTATTACTTTAATTGCCTCATGGCTCCTCATGCAACTCATGTTGAGTCAACTTTAGAGAAAATTTCCGATTTCCAAGTCAGAATGTATGCTGTCGGTCATGGACCCTTGGTACGCACCAGTTTAATCGAATTAACAAAATCATACAGTGAGTGGAGTCGCGCTCAAAAAGATAGAGAAATATCCGTAGCACTTCTCTATGCCTCTGCCTATGGTAACACTGCCACCTTAGCACAAGCAATGGCTTTAGGATTAACCAAAGGTGGCGTTGCAGTTAAATCTGTGAACTGCGAATTTGCGACCGCTGACGAAATCCGTACCAGCTTGGAACAAGCAGATGGTTTTATCATTGGTACTCCTACCATTGGTGGACACGCACCTACTCCCATTCATACCGCATTAGGAATTGTCCTCTCTACTGGTGATAATACCAAACCTGCGGGAGTATTTGGTTCTTACGGTTGGAGTGGTGAAGCTTTAGACTTGGTAGAATGCAAACTCCGAGACGCTGGTTATCGTTTTGGTTTTGATACCCTAAAAGTCAAGTTTAAACCTGATGAAGTTACTCTCAAATATTGCGAAGAAGTCGGTACAGACTTTGCTCAAAGTTTGCGAAAAGCCAAGAAAGTGCGTGTTCCTCAACAAGCTGCAACCCCCACAGAACAAGCTGTAGGCCGGATTATTGGTTCTGTATGTGTAATTAGTGCCAAGCAGGGAGAATTTTCTACAGGGATGATGGGTGCTTGGGTATCTCAGGCTACTTTTAATCCACCGGGAATTACTGTAGCGATCGCTAAAGATCGAGCCGTTGAATCTCTATTATATCCTGGTGGTAAATTTGTGCTGAATATCCTCCCTGAAGGTGTTCATCTGGAATACATGAAGCATTTTCGCAAGAGTTTCCAACCTGGAGAAGATAGATTTGCTAACTTCCCCAAAGCCGAAGCGGATAATGGCTGTACCATCTTAACAGAGGCTTGTGCATATCTAGAATGTTTAGTGCAGCAGCGGCTAGAATGCGGTGATCATTGGGTAATATACGCAACCGTAGACAACGGTAAATTACTCAAGCCTGATGCTATGACTGCTATTAACCACCGGAAAACAGGCTCATACTATTAAAGTATATATTATAGCCCCCGTCCTCGCTTGCGGTGAACTGGCGCTGTAGGCGGGTTTCCCACCGTAGGCGACTGGTGAATCCGAAGGGGGAGGGGGTTGGGGGTGGGGTTCTTGTATTTTAACCCACATTCCGCACCCCAAACTGTCACAGAGGAAAATTACGTAGAGAGAAATCAAAGTGAGCATAAAAACAGACGGTGATGTAGAAACCCCTGGCTCAAATGAAGTTAGCCAGGGGTAGTTCATAAAATCTACCGACTATTTTGCATTCTGACTCTTAGAAGTGTAATAAACCTTACTACCTGTATCTGGAACAAAATGACAACCAATAGCGGAATTCCACAAAGACTTCCAAACTGGTTCTTTCGATTCATGGAAATACTCACCCATAATTGGTTTAATTGCTTCAGTCGCTTTTAACAAATTGTAATGAGGCATATTCAAGAAAATGTGGTGAGCAACATGAGTACCGATATCATGGTGAATATGGTTAAAAATCCCATAATCTCGGTCAACACTAGAAATTGCCCCTTTCAGGAAAGTCCATTCTTCCCCACGATACCAAGGAATTCCCGGTTCAGTATGGTGTAAGAAAGTCACCAAATCCAACCAAATAATAAAGACAATGTAAGGGCCAGCGTAGTATTTTAACAACGCCATCCAACCAAATTGATAGGTGAATAAACCTAACAAAACTACCATACTAATCCAAAGTGTGGTGCTGGTGATAATGTCCCATTTTTCTGAAGGCTTAAACAGTGGGCTACTGGGTGAAAAGTGAGAACCTTCTTTACCAGGAGAACGCTTAAACAAATAAACCGGATAAGCCAATAAGAACAGATAAAAACGCCCTATTCTTTGCGCTAAGGGCATTTCATCGTACTCTGATTCAGAGACAGGATACCAGCTTTCATCATTCTCCAAACTGCCTGTATTCTTGTGGTGAGTTCTGTGGCTAATTCTCCAACCATGATAAGGAACGAGAATGAAAGTATGGGTAATATGACCAACTAAATCATTCAACCATTTATGCTTAGAAAAAGATTGATGTCCGCAGTCATGACCAACTACAAATAAAGCCCAAAACATAGTTCCTTGCATGACCCAGAAAACTGGCCAAAAATACCAAGAATCCAGATAATTAGCCGCTGCATACAGCAGTCCCACAATCAGAACATCACGGAAGAAATAATAAAGTGATTTCGTTACACTTGGCTGAAAACATTCAGCGGGAATTGCAGCTTTTAAATCCTGAAGAGTAAACGGTAATTTTTCTTGACCTTCAGTAGATGCAGAACTAGGGTTTTGATTAAACTCGATTGTATCTAATTGCACTGGATTATTTAATTGATTGTAAATTAGAAATTAACAGTGAGGTAATATTTAATGACCTCTAAAATACAAACTTGAGATGTTGGCAATTGACCGAAACCGGGTTAAATTTGGTTAATTGCCAAATCAAAAGAATTGGTGCTAAAAGTAGCAAGAATTACTACTTCACCGTTGATAATTTTTCTTCACGATATTCGTCAAAAGTTATATAACCAATATCAGTTTTATAAAGTTGACATTGATTAGTAATGTCCTTCATTAAACCCCAAGAGAATTTATATTCATCATGGAGATAAGCACCCCAATTTTCTTTGATGCTGCTGTAAGCCAAACGCAAATTATAGGAAGGAATAGCAGTAGAAATATGATGGGGAACATGAACATTAATATCGTGACAGAGAATTTCTACCCAACGAGGATAATCACAATGAATAGTTCCGAATAACTGTGCTAAAGCCTCATTCCATTTATCAGCAGTTGCAAAAGGAACATCTGGAAGAGTGTGGTGAACAATGGTGAAGGTACTCATCCAGAAATGGTAAACCATCCAGGGAATAACCCAGAATTTAATAAAACCCCAAACACCAGTTGTAATAATCAAAGTTGGGAAAACAATCGCTGCAAAAACAGCCACTACAGCCACAGAAAATTTAACACTATCTTGTTCTTTTTTCGGAAAATTGCGCCAATCAAAATGCACAACCGCCCAATGGCCAATAGAACCTACCCACCAGAGACGTTTACTGATAAACAACTCAAAGACAGACTGTCTACTTTTAGACCAACTTGCAAAAGTTTCTGTTCTAATAGGATGCCAAGCGTTGTCTTCGTCTAGCTTGTTAGTATGTTTATGGTGATGATTATGTTTAATGCGCCAGCTATGAAAAGGGTAAATTAAGAACATCATAAAGAAATGTCCCACTAAATCATTTACCCAGCGACGGTTTGCAAATGAACGATGAGCGCAATCATGGCCAATAACAAAAAAACCTGTTAAAGCAGTTCCTGTAAAAATCCACGCTATGGGTAGAAGAAACCAAGGGGAAATGGCTATAAAATAATAGCCTAATGCAGCCATAGATGAACTGATAATTACAGTTGTCCATGCTTTGCGGCTATTTTTCTGAAAACATTCCTTGGGTAGACTTTTGATAATATGTTTTAGTTTTATTTGGTCTTTACCAAGGTCTGTGGAGACCGCTATTTCCTGACCTTTGATGATTGATGTAGTCATGAATACCTGAAAAACAACAGACAGCTAGACAAGGTTACTAAAAAAAGTAACTTGCTGCAAAGTTTTGTAACATTAATTTCTGAGATTATAGCAACTTAACAACCACTTAGGATAGTTAGTCAGCAATTAAAAAAAATAAATTTAAAATTGCTTTATTTACACACAAAAAGTCAATAGTTTTCAGCCAAAAATTGACTATGAAACTATTGACTTTGAGCATGAAATCTGTATTATGCTTTTTTCTCTGCCAGCTTTACGTTTGTAGCTAGACCTAGTAATTGTAATAACTGAATTGTCATCCAAGTCATATCAATTTCCCACCATTCCAAACCATGACGGGCAGAGTATTGAAACGCATGGTGGTTATTGTGCCAGCCTTCACCAAAAACGAGAATGGCAACCCACCAACAATTAGTTGACTGGTCACCAGAATCATAAGTGCGGTATCCGAATTTATGAGTAGCACTATTTACCAACCAAGTACAGTGATAAACCCAAATAATCCGCGCAAAAATTCCCCAAACTACCATTGGCCAGCCACCTAAGAAATATAGGATTATGCCCAAGGCAACTTGTAATAAAATGAAATTTTTCTGTAAAAACTGATAAACTGGGTCATCAATAATGTCTTTAGTGAAGCGAGGAACTTGACTGTGAGCAGGAGCAAAATGAATCATCCAACCCATGTGACTCCACCAGAAACCTTGATTTGAATCATGGGGATCAGATTCAGTATCAGAATGTAAGTGGTGAATTCGATGTGTACCTACCCATTCAATTGGACCACCTTCACAAGATAGTGTCCCAAAGATTACCAAGACATACTCTAGCCATTTAGGCGTTTGAAAACTACGGTGAGTGACAAGACGGTGATATCCCAAAGTAATACCTAAACCTCCAGTCACCCAGTAAAGCAATAAAGCAACACCAATTGCCTTCCAGCTAAAATTGCTCGGAATTAAGGCAAATAGAGCGCCGACGTGCAATGAAACGAAAAATAGGGTATTAACCCAGTTAATGGGAGGTTTAGAAGTAGCAATTGTCATGCAGTAACCTGAATAGAAATTGTTCAGCCTAATCTGCGAGATCCTAAAATCCGCATATCTATTTTATGTTTTTGAATGAGGAAATGATGAACAGCTTTGAACGGCTGCGGGAAGCAGAACAGGCACTATTAGAAATTTTTTCTGGTATTGACGCTCAGGTCAAGCATAATCTTAAAAGAGTATTAGATGCCTTTCGTCATCACCGAGTAGGCGCACATCATTTTGCAGGCGTAAGTGGCTATGGACACGATGATTTAGGACGAGAAACCTTAGATAAAGTTTTTGCCCAAATAATGGGTGCTGAAGCTGCTGTGGTGCGAGTGCAGTTTGTTTCGGGAACTCATGCGATCGCTTGTGCGTTGTATGGTGTACTTCGTCCTGGGGATGAAATGTTAGCAGTAGTCGGTTCTCCCTACGATACTCTCGAAGAAGTAATTGGCTTGAGAGGACAAGGCCAAGGTTCTCTAATTGATTTTGGCATAAAATACCGCCAATTGGAACTAACTGATCAAGGAAAAATAGATTGGCAAAAATTAAGCACCAGCATTACTGACAACACAAAGTTAGTATTGATTCAACGTTCCTGCGGATACTCATGGCGGCCAAGCCTTTCCATAGCCGACATAGAAAAAATTGTTCACATCGTTAAACAGCAAAACCCGAACACCGTTTGTTTTGTAGACAACTGCTACGGCGAATTCATCGAAACCCAAGAACCAACCCATATTGGTGCTGACCTCATAGCCGGATCATTGATCAAAAATCCTGGAGGTACAGTCGTGAGTGCAGGTGGTTATATAGCCGGACGCGCCGACCTAGTAGAAGCAGCCGCTTGTAGACTCACAGCCCCCGGTATTGGTAGCGAAGGAGGAGCAACCTTTGATCAAAACCGCCTGTTATTCCAAGGATTATTTTTAGCCCCACAGATGGTAGGGGAAGCAATGAAAGGAACATACCTGACAGGTTATGTATTTGACAAACTCGGATATCCAGTCAACCCCCCACCATTAGCACCCAGAGGAGACGTGATTCAAGCGATTAAACTCGGTTCAGCCAAAAAACTGATCGCCTTCTGCAAAGCCATACAGCAGCATTCACCCATAGGATCTTATCTAGAACCCATACCCGACGATATGCCCGGCTACGAAAGCCAAGTGGTGATGGCTGGGGGGACATTTATCGAGGGGAGTACCTTAGAATTATCGGCAGATGGACCATTGCGTGAGCCTTATGTGGTTTATTGCCAAGGGGGGACTCATTGGACTCATGTATCTATTGCTTTACAAGCGGCTATTGAGGCTGTGGGGGAGAATTAAGAATAGTTTCGCGCAAAGTCGCTAAGGAGCAAAGGCGCAAAGGAAGAGAGGGAAGAGAAGGAAGAGGTTAAAGTTTGTTGGCTATGCGTTTAATGCCGTCTTTGATGAGGACTTCACCAAAGTTGATGAGTAGTCCAAGGCGTATATTGGCAAGAGTTAGATAGGTGATAAGTTGTTTTTTGTGTACAGGGTGGAGGGTTTCTAGGGATTTGATTTCAATGATGACTTTGTTTTCAACTATGATGTCTGCCCGAAACCCTTCCTGTAAATGAACACTTTCGTAAACTACAGGTATTGCTTGTTGTCTTGCTACCTGTAAACCTCTACTCTCCAATTCATAAGCCAAAACAGTCTCATACACAGATTCAAACAACCCTGGTCCTAATCTGGTATGAATCTTATAAGCAGCATCAACAATCTGAGTCGCAATTTCATTCTCAGTCATATAAACCTCCTTCTTAATACCTTACCTCCTTCTTCTTCCCTTTGCGCCTTTGCTCCTCTGCGCCTTTGCGCGAAATCTTATTCCGGTAACTTATACTGCCCCACTATCCGCTTCGCAAACTCCGGTACATGAGCTTCTAATTTTTCTCCATGATTCCGCTTCACATATAAGTAATTTCTCGCAAAGTGGGAATCTATGGAAAATCTCGCATATTCTAGTCCTTTGGGGCCAATTTTATCTATGACTACTCCCATTAATTTCGCTGCCCACATGGGTAAGGTGACGGCTTGATCATAAGCTGGTATGCTTTGCTGTACTGCTGGTTTGCGGTTTCCTTGGGACGTGACTGGCTGGGTGTGGAGTTGGTCTTTGACGAGTTCGAGCATTTCTTTGCCTGTATCGTTTCTGACTACTATCCATTGCCATTGGTAAGGTGCGCCCATATACCCGACGACGATATCAGCGAGGGAGTTGACGTAATCGAAGCAACTCATACATGATGGGGCGAAGATGTCTTTGAGGACGTTGGTTTTTAAGCCGAAGAAGGGGACTGTTTCTTCTGAACCGTCTTCGTGTTTGAAGTGGACTCGGAAGTCTTGCATAAATTCGTAGCTGACTACTGTTTGGGGGGAACGGCTGGTGGTTTCTAGGAATTTTTGCAGTCCGGCGCGGGTAACGTTATCTACGCAGGGTGTTCCGAGTACGTAGAGTTTTTCTAAGCCGAGTTTTTTCTCTACGGCTCGTAATGCTTGGATTTGACAACCTACTCCGATGACTAATAACCTCTTCATTCCTGATTTTTCTATCTCTTCTAATACAGAAAGATTGGGGGATAGGGTAGGTTTATTGACTTTGGCTGCTAGTATTTCTTCGGCTGTGCGGGCGATAATGGGCATGGGTTGAAAGCGGTCTTCTTTAGTGTTTTGGACACAGACTACGCCTTCTACTAAGCCACGATTGAGCATTTCTATGGCTATGCTGCTTACTATTCCTGTCCATTGCGCGCCTTCTATAGGTTGTTGTTTTCTGGCGGACATCATTTCTTGATGAACTCCAAAATATAGTTCATTTTCGTCTTCTAGGTTGCGGGGGCGTTTATGGGTGCTGGTTTCTAGTTCGTCTATTCTTTGGGTAATGAAGGCGCAGGCTTCTTTGACGTAGTGGATGTAGTAGGTGTCGCATAGTCCGCATTCGCTACATAGTTCTTTGGCGGGGCGCACACTTCCGGGTTTGAGGGCTTTGGCTTTTTTGTGGGATTCTATGGATGTCATCTATTTTGTTTATTTTTACTAAATATGGCTTTTATTACCTTACCGTTTGGGGATGTGAAGTTGGCGCTTTGAGTTGGATAAGATGTTTGATATACAAAAGTACAAGTATACGAAAAACACTAAAAAACCAATGCTCGTAATTTTTACACACACTAAGTAGTTAAATTTGTATAATCTTATCTTAGTTACACAATCATCTTGAGCCTAATTGTAAAACAAGGATAATTAATTGTGAGTAATTCCGATACCAAGTGGTCTGCTAACGGTGAAACAATTCCTGAGATAGAACAGCATACAAAAACTAAACATTTACTAACAGAACAATATGTAACGGATTTAATTTATACACTTCACAGTACAGGTCGTCGTGGTGTTACAAATTTTACTATTATTGATGGTTTTTCTGGTGGTGGTATTTACAATGATAGAGAGTCGCATAGTATTTGGTTTGGTTCACCTATTCGTTTAATTAATGCTGTCCGAAAAGGTTATTTAAAATCAGAAAGAACTTATCCTTTAAATGTTAAATTTATTTTTATAGATAAGAAAAAAGAACATTTAGAATGTTTAAAAAATTTTGTAATGTCTCAAGCGGGATTAGAGCAATTATCTGATGAACAACCACACACTTTTAAAAGTGAATTTGGAGAAAGAATAGAACAGTGTGAGTTTATTACTGATGAGTTTGAAAATAAAGTGAATTACTGTATTTTTCAAGCTAACAATAGAAAGGGACATTCATTATTTTTTCTAGATCCATTTGGTTGGTCTGATGTTTCTATGGAGAGTTTTAGAAAAATAAATAATCTTAATAAATCAGAAATTATTTATACATTTATGATTGATTTTATTAAAAGATTTATTTATGATCCAAAATGGCAAGCAAGAGACACTTTTGCAAAAGTCTTGGAAACAGATGGCTATTTTGATCTAAATCATTTTCAAACATTAGATACTTTTGGAGAACAAGCAGAATTCAGAAATGAATTCATGAGATTATTTAGAAGTAAAGGTAATGCGAAAAAAATCATTACGTTTGCGATGATGCCTAAAAATAATGATAGAGTTTTATACTATTTATTTCATATCTGTAATCATCCAAGAGCATTAGAAGTAATGAAAGACGGTAGTTGGAAATTTAATAATTTAAACTATCAATATCACTATGATATTTATGGATTTGGATTTAAAGCAGCATTATTTTATGAAGATAATCAGTTAGATTTAAAATTAGATATTAATCAAGATAGTCAAACAGCTTGTATTAATAGATTAGGTAAGGATTTGGATGAAATTATACATAATAATCCAGATGGAATTTCCTTTAAAGATTTATGTAATAAAACAATGGAGAGGAATCCAGCAACTAGACAACAATATTTTGAATATCTTAATTTATTGAGAGAAGCTAAAGAGATAGAAGTAATTAGGAAAGGGAAAAAAACAAATAGCAAAATTTTAGAAAATGGGGATATAATTAAAACATCACCAGACCCAATTTTATTTAATATGCGTGGTTATATATCCTATAATAATTTCTAAAACACAACTAACATATAATAAAATCATGATTACTGGAACTGAAAAAATAATTAATCCACTGCAAAAAAGTGCTTTAAACAAAAAAAGTCTGTGTGACTATGTTGTTAATATTGCTTCTGGTTGTTTACATGGATGTACATTTTGCTACGTTCCTTCAACACCAAGTATTAGAACGCAACAAAAAAAATTGCGTCAAAAAGGTGTTGAAGATCCTCAATTGGACTGGGGTAAATATTTATTTATTAGAGAGGAAGTTCCTGAAAAATTAGATCAGATATTAACAAGAAAAAGGAAATGGGAAAAAACACCTTCTGGGAAAGGAGTAATTTTACTTTGCTCTGGAACAGATCCATATCAAAATAAAAAAACAGCAGAAATTACTCGTAGAACAATAGAAGTTTTAATTAAACACAATAAAAACGTAAGAATTTTAACTCGTGGCTTGTTATGGCAAAATGATTTAGATATTTTAACTCATCCAAACATCTCTATAGGAATGAGTATTCCTTGCATAGATGATGAATTACTAAAAAAAATTGAACCACAAGCACCTTTATCATCTGATAGATATAAAGCATTGCAAAAAGGATATGAAGCAAAATGTCGTTTATATGTGGCTATGGCTCCAACTCCACCTATGATGACCTTAGAAAATTTTAAGTTTAATTTAGATCAATTTATGAAAATTAACCCAGAAGTAATTTTTTGGGAACCAATTAATGCTAGAGGAACAAATGGCAAAAGAATGTTAGCTGCTGGTTTAGATTTTGCTAAATCAATTATGAGTAGACAATCTTGGGCAGACACTTTTATTAAACAATGGAATGATATTGAAATAGCTGCTCAACAGGTTGGGTGCTTGGATAAACTACACATTTGGCCAGATCCTTCTTTAAAAGGTTTTGTTAGTGAAGACAAAGTTGATAATTGGTTATATAGACCAACTATAGAGAAATGGAATAGTAAATAATATTATGAAATTACTACCACAATACCCACCGCTAGTAAACCTAGAAATTATTGAAATCTATGAATATTATGATTTTCCCTGTTTATTTAGCTGTCAAAATGCTTCAGGACAGATTTTTTTAGCTGTTTGGATAGATGAAACACCAGATCATAAAACTTGGCTTTATTCTCCCATGTCAAAAAGCAGATTAAAAAATATTCGTTCTGGTAATATTGATTTATATGATGCTTTTAAAAAATCAGAAGATGGTTTTATTTATCAAGCTATAATTCCCGAAAATGCTAATTTGGATGTTGTAGGAATTATATTTTGTGAAAGTCTCAATGATGAATATTTACCCATGGCTGGCGAAACTATTGATTTTTCCGATGCAGTTTTTCCTCTGGAAAATAAGGAAAAAATCAGGATTTAATTGTAAATTAGGGAAGATTTTAGATAAAAGAGCGATCGCTCACCCAAAATACTCTAAATTGATTTATATACCCAACTTATTTAATAAATTGGGTATTTCCGAGTTCACAAATTATTTAAACTGGCTATAAATCAAATAGGAAACTGATAGATAAGCACCTTACCTTGCCAATTCTCTTCGACAAATACGAGATATTCATCATTAACACGACGGAAAGCCCGGATACCATAGGGAATATCAACCCAACCACTTTCTTTCCCAACTTCTGGACCGGGAGTCATCTTTTTCACGAGTTCTCCGGTAGCAGTTTTATAAACAGATACTTCTGCGGTTTTTACACCCACTGCAAATACATAATCACCAGCTACACTCATGGCTGCGGTGGCAATTTCTCCTTTACCTGTGGTGTCGTAGGGAACGACGGTTCGCCATTTGGGAGTGCGATTTCCTTGACTCCAATTATCGAAGCGAGCAATTTCTGATCCTATTACTTTGGCATCATCAGCAAATGCCGGATGTTCAATGGTAAAACCTGATAAATACATAGTATCTGTTTCGGGAAAATATTCAATCCGTCGCAAGTCTTTAAAGGTGCTAGGAGTCCTGATTTTTTTCATTGAACTATAGGTATAGATGGGATTTCCTTTAGCATCTAATCCCTGTAAAGGATAATGACGAATGCCATCTTCTGTTCGCAAAGTTTTCCAAACATCTCCTTTGCTATCTACCCACCAACCTCCGATATAGGGATAGTCTTCGGTATTATCATATTCATTTTTTTCAAATGCACCATTGCCATTGCTATCACGCCAAATCCATTCTCCTTTTGCTGGTTGATTGGGTGGCCAATTGCCATTAATAGATTGTTTATTCTGATCATTAGTACCCACAAACATCCCGGCAGGAATTGCAATTTTACCATCTGTTTTTGGTTCAAAACGATAAATTTGCAAAAAGCTGTTGAACATATTTGTGAGGAATAGAAAAGGTTTTCCTTGAATCCGACGGACAAAAGTTCCATCTGGTGATGTATGCAGCCGTGGATCTTGAGCATATTTAAAGGGATTGACTGTGTAGGCTTTATATGTCCACTGTTTACCAGCAGGCTTGCTATAATCCATGACATATTGTTCTTGTTTGGTGAATATATTTACACCATCTGTTTTTGGATCTGTATCTGCATTATCTACAAATATTAATCCTAGTAATTGCCATTGTATTTTTCCTGCTGGGGAAAATTTTCTTAAATCTGTTCCTGATTTATTGAAGCCATTACTATTTACATAAATATTACCTTTTGCATCTGTACCAACTCCTGTAATGCCGTAGAGTTTGGATGTTTTTATTTCTCCAGGTACACCACCCAAAATACCTTTTTTATCCCCAAAAGTATCTACACGAACCGGCTGATTATTAATATTGTAAATTACCAATTGTTGATTAATCCCATTTTCTGCTACTAACAGTCTGCCGAGATTATCAATGGCTAATGCTGATGGTTTATCAACATCTATTATTTCTTTTGGTAATTTTTTTCCGTCTTGAGAATAATTGACAATTTTTCCAAATTTAGCACCTTTTTGATTTTGAATAATCCACAAACTGCCTTTTTTGTCAATGGTAATTTTTTCGGGACTATTAACGGTAAATTTGTTTATTTCTGCCATTGTTTCGGTATTATAAACCCGAACAATATTCTCCCCAGCATTGCTAACAAATAGGTGATTATTTATTGTTGCTATTCCTGTGACTTCATGACTTTTGCTGGTAATTAACATACTTTTATCCCAGCCATTCCCTTTCTCAAAAGGTGCAGGTTTTCCTGTTAAGTCATAACGTCTGACGCAGTACCAAGTTTGTCCTTGGGGAGGATAATCTTCTTTAGTTTGATCTACTCCACCTTGAGTCATAGAAATATAAATATATTTGCTATTTACTGTTATTGCTTTCCCCCCTAAACGATTCCAACCATGTGTATCTTGGAGGATAAAAATTGGTTTACCATCTTTATATATTCCTGCTTCACTACCAGCTTCATCCCAAGCACTATTTGTGTAAATTGTCCCATCATCTTTGACATACATTCCTTCTATATTATTTTGTACTCGCAATTTACCATTACCAATGGTATTTCCTAACCAAGAAGTAATATATGTAATTTCAGGAGTTTTGACTGCTTTGGATTTTTTAGTTGTGGCTAAATCCATTGTCATTCCGGCAAATGTTATAAGTAGTCCACAGGTTAAACCAAGTAAAATATTGAAAGTTATTTTTTTTCGCCAATATCTACTCTGAAATAAGTTATGAAGATATTGATAAAGTTTGTAGCAAGTTTTACTAATCTGCATAAATAATTCGGTTGCTGTAATATGCTTTTTGAATTTTTAATTTATCCCTGTGGGATAGGCTTTTAAATTCTTACTCATAAATTAACAAATAAATTTTATCTTGCAGTTAATTTCATCAAAACTTTATCAACAATATATATTTTCAAAATAAATAAATTATACTTGATACTTTTGATGTTTTTACGAGTATCTATTATTTGTTATGCAAATATATTTTTTTGATGTATTTTGTTTGTGGAAATAGAATAATTTTTATATTTAAACCGATTTTGATTCTCAGCGTCGTATTAAAAGATTATGCTGAAAATAAATTATCTTGGCATTGACAAAATAAATAAAAGCATAAATCAAAATAACTCATCTCAATTTATCTATCAAAGGGGAGATAAGTAAGTGGCAGGTAAAGATATTGAATTAAGTTCAGCATCGGCATCTATTCTAACTTTAGGTACGGGTTGGTTTCCTAACAATCCTGGAGGATTGGAAAGGTATATTTATGAACTAATTCATAAATTAGCAGCATCTCAAGACCAAGTAGAATTATGTGGAGTGGGTTTACCTCTAGATGCTAAAAATACACAGATTAAGTTGACTAATTTAGCTTGTCCAGATAGTAAAATTAGTTCTCGGTTATGGTCAATTCGTGATAATTTTCAGAAAACAAGATTAGGTAAACCTGATGCAATTAATCTCCATTTTGCATTATATAGTTTTCCAATTTTAGATATTTTACCTAAGGGAGTACCGGTTACTTTTAACTTTCATGGTCCTTGGGCTTCGGAAAGTCAAGAGGAAGTTGTTAATAAAAAGTTGAGTGTTTGGCTAAAGGAAAAAATAATAGAACAAAGCACTTATAATCGGTGCGATCGCTTTATTGTCCTTAGTAAAGCTTTTGGTCAGATTCTCCATCAAAAATACCAAGTTCCCTGGCAGAAAATTCACATCATTCCTGGTGGAGTTGATATTAATCATTTTCAGAATAATCTCTCGCGTCAAGAGGCTAGAATAAAACTAGGTTGGCCAACTAATCGGCCGATATTATTTACTTCCCGTCGCTTAGTTCACCGCATGGGAATTGATAAGTTATTGCAAGCTATAGCTATGATTAAAGTGGGAATTCCTGATATTTGGTTAGCTATAGCTGGTCGTGGTCATATTCAAGCTTTACTTCAACAACAAGCTAGAGAATTAGGTTTAGAAAATAATGTGCAATTCTTAGGTTTCTTACCTGAAAATGATTTACCTGTGGCTTATCAAGCGGCTGATTTAACTGTGATGCCAAGTCAATCTTTTGAAGGTTTTGGATTAGCTATTTTGGAATCTCTAGCCTGTGGTACTCCTGTTTTATGTACTCCTGTGGGGGGAATGCCAGAAATTTTGCAGAAATTTTCTCCAGATTTAATTACTGAGGCGATTACCGTTGAAAGTATTGCTGATAAATTAGCACAAGTTATGTTAGGAAAACTGCCTTTACCTTCTAGGGAAGAATGTCGTAATTACACAATTAAAAATTATGATTGGACTAATATTGCTCAACAAGTTCGGCAAGTTCTCCTAGCTTAAATTGATGATAGAGATTGTATGAAAATTCTATTCTTAGACCAAAGTGGTAAACCTGGTGGTGCTGAATTATGTTTAGTTGATATTGCTAAACCTTATGGTGAAAATTCCCTGGTTGGTTTATTCGCAGATGGTGATTTTCGTAAGTTACTCGAAGAAAACCAAATTCCTGTGGAGGTTTTGACAACTCAAGCTATTAAAGTTGGTAAACAAAGTGGTTTATTTCCAGCATTAGCTAGTTTAGGGCAAATAATTCCTTTAATTAATCAGGTTGTGCAACGGGCAAAGAAATATGATTTAATTTATGCTAATACTCAAAAAGCTTTAGTTGTCGGGGCAATAGCTAGTTTTTTCGCTCGTCGTCCTCTCGTTTATCATTTACATGATATTCTTTCTCTAGAACATTTTAGTAAAACTAATTTGCGAGTTGCTGTTAATTTAATTAATCGTTGTGCTGCTTTGGTCATTGCTAATTCTCAAGCTAGTAAAACGGCATTTTTACAAGCTGGAGGAAAACTGGATATAGTTGAAGTTGTTTATAATGGTTTTGCTATAGAAAATTATCAAGTTGATGAATTAGAAGTTAGAAAAATCAGAGCTAATTTAGAATTAGAAGGTAAATTTGTTGTTGGACATTTTAGCCGGCTTTCTCCTTGGAAGGGACAGCATATTTTAATTGAGGCTCTTTCCCAATGTCCAGAAAATGTGGTAGTAATTTTAGTTGGTGATGCTTTATTTGGTGAACAGGAATATATTCAGGATTTACATCAAAAAGTTGCTGGCTTGGGGTTAGAAAATCGAGTCAATTTTTTAGGTTTTCGCTCAGATATTCCCAAATTAATGGCAATGTGTGATTTAATTACTCATACTTCCACTGCACCTGAACCTTTTGGAAGAGTTATTGTTGAAGCTATGCTGTGTGGTAAACCTGTGATTGCGGCTCAAGCTGGTGGTGCAATAGAATTAGTGGAAGATGGGATTAATGGTTTTTTAGTCACACCCGGAGAACCTCAAGAATTAGCAAAGGTGATTCATAATTGTCTGCAAGAATCTGTAAAAACTGCGAATATTGCCAATAATGCCAGAATTAGTGCCGGTCAACGTTTTGATGTCAAAATTATTAATCAGCAGATTCAAGAATTGCTAGAATCAATAAAATCCCCGACTTCTTGAAGAAGTCAAGGATCTGGGTCTTGGGAAACAATGTATAATATGTAATGTATGGGTGGAGAAATCCCGCCTTTACAAATTAATAAATTTTAAAGTGAATTCTCGTGGCACAAGTTGTATTAGAAAACGTTTATAAAAGTTTTCCCTCTCGCGGTGGGGAAGGTGCAAAAACGCAACCAGACGGTACAGATGGTGTAAGTGTCTTGCGACGGATTAATTTAACCATTGCTGATGGTGAATTTATGGTGCTGGTGGGACCATCTGGCTGCGGTAAAAGTACCCTGCTGAGGTTAATCGCTGGGCTGGAGGTAATGACTGGTGGTAACATTTCGGTAGGAGATACCGCAGGGCTTCGCTTGATTAATGACTTACCTCCCAAGGACAGGGACATCGCTATGGTGTTTCAAAGTTATGCACTCTATCCCCACATGACTGTATATGACAACATTGCTTTTGGCTTACGTCGTCAGTTTCCAGATCAGGAAGTTGGCAAAAAAAGACTGACTCAATGGGGCGAAAATCTACTTGTAGGGTTAACAAAAAAGTTACCTAGTGGATTACGGTATATTTCTCCAAAAGAAAGAATTGTTAATGAACGAGTCCAAAAAGTTGCGGGTTTATTACAAATTGAAACTCTGTTAAATCGGTTACCGAAACAACTTTCCGGGGGACAAAGACAACGGGTAGCATTGGGAAGGGCGATCGCCCGCAATCCCCAAGTATTCTTAATGGATGAACCATTATCTAACTTAGATGCTAAACTACGAGCTGAAACCCGCAGCCAAATTGTTAAATTACAACGTCAATTGGGAATAACGACGATTTATGTTACCCATGATCAAACTGAAGCCATGACTATGGGCGATCGCATTGCCATTATGTCAGAAGGTAAAATACAGCAAGTTGCAGCACCTTTAGAACTATATAATCGTCCTGCTAATCGCTTCGTCGCGGAATTTATCGGTTCTCCACCCATGAATTTTATCCCTGTGGAGTTTCACGCACCTTTATTAATTACCCATACTAACTTTCGCTTTACCCTTCCAGATGTGTGGGGAAGTGCGTTACAAAACTACGACGGACAAACTTTAATATTGGGTATTCGTCCAGAACATCTCAGTTTGGGTGTACCTGCTACTAAAAATTTACCAGTCAAAGTCGACTTAGTAGAAAACTTAGGAAATGACACTTTTTTAGCTGTAAAAATCTCTGATCCTGATTTACAAAATGTAGATGGACAAACTTTACAAGTTCGAGTTCCCCCAGATAGATTTATAAAGATAAATGACCAACTTTGGTTATCATTTGTGCCTGATAAACTGCATTTTTTTGACCCCAAAACCGAGTTAGCAATATTCCAAAAATAAGGGAAGAGGTAAGAGGAAATATATTTTTATTTACCAATTCTCTGCTCCCTGTTCCCTATTTTAATGATATAAAGCACTATGGGGTAATACTCTAAAAACTTCTTCTATAGTTGTTACTCCAGTCATCACTTTTTCAGCAGCAGCCATACTAAAAGAAGTAAAATTAATCGTTTTTAAATAGCGATTTAGTTTCGTCATTGTTCCTTGATAAATCAATTCTCGCACCTGATCATCAACATCTAATATTTCCACAATTGCTTCTCTTCCCAAATATCCAGAATTAAAACATTTAAAATATCTTGTCAGGATTATATCATCGTGTTACAGACTCGATTGCGAGATTAATGATATTTTATTTTTGCACAAACTCTTTTATCCCCATCCTCATCCAAACTATGACACTCAATTTATATTTACTGCGACATGGTGAAACAACTTTTAGTCAAACTGGTAATTTCTGCGGTGAAACTAATGCAGAATTGACACAAGAAGGAATGCAAATGGCATCCAGTTTTGCTGATGTTTATCAAAAATTGAACTGGTCAGCGGTTTATGTTAGTCCGATGAAGCGCACTATTGCCACTGCCAAGCCATTTTGTGATGCTATTGGGATGGAGATGCAGGTGCGGGAAGGACTCAGAGAAGGTAGTTATGGACAATGGGAAACCAAGAGTAAATCCTTTGTTCAGGAAAATTACCCAGAAAACTATGTGAACTGGTTGACAGAACCCGCTTGGAATGCACCCATTGGTGGAGAAACTGCGGTAGATATTGCTAACCGTTCTCTGCCTGTAATTGCGGAAATTCAAGAAAAATATCCCCAAGGTAATGTTTTAGTAGTTTCCCATAAAGCCACAATTCGGATTATGCTTTGCAGTTTGCTGGGAATTGATTTGGGACGGTATCGTTATCGGGTAAATATTTTGGTCGCATCGGTAAGTATGGTTAAATTTGATGTTAATGGTCCTTTGTTGGAAACATTAGGCGATCGCCATCATATACCAGATCATATTCGTTCTCGTCCAGGAACTTAAAGTAATTGCTCTCCCTGACGGTAAATTTCCTGAGCGTAGTCTGTCCAAGTCCCTTGTCCCCAATAACGAAAACAGCTAGTTTGTAATAAGAGATTATGTAATAGCAGTTGGCGGTATTGACTGTCTTGAGTCAGATTTACACCTTCTTGATCTGATAATAAATCGTCAAATTTATCATGAAATAAATTGCTAAGTTTGTACATGGGAGATAAAACATTTTCGTATCCTTGCACCCAACTAATATGATTTGTCCATGATGCCCCATCAATCTGAAAATTGGGGTGATTTTTTTTCAGTTCTTGAATCGCATTTTCTACAGCATCCGGTTGATAATTACCTTCAGGAATTTGCGCCCAGATTTGATGTTGTCCACTTGCTTGACAGCTAGGAAAGTCTTCCAGTTGACAACCTGCTGCTGCTAATAATTCTAAATATTCTGTACCGCAAACACCAACAACACCAGTTTTACCTCCTCCATTTTGCACCATATCCCCCCAAGCTTGTTGAAAACCGCCGGGAAATTCGTTCATCATCACACCACCATTTTCACCATCACCTATTTGACTAACTATGGGAGGTACGACAACATCACCTAATTTTTGTTTAGATAAAGTTTTGGCTTCATAGTATGGCTGCATTTGGGCGACTAATTTAGTGTCTGAACCTTGGGTTTTTATCAATGCAGTAATACTAATTTCTTCTCCTTGGGAATTGCGAGCCATTAACCGATGTGGTAAATGTTTAAAATTTAAAGGCTGACCATTAATTGTTTCTACAGTATGTTCTTGCACTAATAACCAACGATAACCACATTCTTTCAAGGCTTTGATAAATGCAAACAAGGTATCTGGATGGTTTGGTAAGTGCATTTCTGGAGGGGAAAATCCTTTGATTCTTGCTAATGCTTCCCAACCAAAAATTGCCGCAAAATAATGTTGCCAAGCGATAATGTGGAGTTTAATATCTGCTATGGGGGTGGAAGGGATGACAGCATGACTCCACATAGTCCCCAACCATTCTACATAGGGCTGGTAGGTAGGATTGCAGGTGATGCGTTTAAGATTATCTAGAATATCACTTCTGCCCATTTGTACCAGTCCCCATAAAAGATTACCAGAATAATCCAACATCACACGGGGATTACAGCCTTGTGCAACTAATTCAGGAATAAAATCTCCCATGCGACTATAACAATTAGCAAAAGGGGCAGCATTGTGATTATCTCCTTCTTGCTGGTGGGCAAACATATATTGTAAATTGCTGATCAATAAACCATTATTTCCCGCTGGGATAGTGGGTTGGTGCATATGTAGAGCGATCGCAAATACTGCATTAATATCTGCTAATTTCAGATTAGTCGTTGGTAAAAAAATAGGTTCATCGTGGTTAACTACAGTCAACACTTCTTTTTCCCAACCGCAGATATTTGGCTGATCATCAATAATTTCGGGTAAATTAGGGAGATTATCTGGTAATTTAAACATTTATAGCACCTCAAAAATAATGTACAACTAACAATCTTGCCCCAAAATTGAAAAATTTTGTGTTTAACTTCAATTTAAATTTAAGGGAATCATAACCATCTGTATACAAAAAGCAACATTTTTCCGAACTTATACCATAATAATCCTGCCATGCAGCTTCTGTAAATGTGAGTTTCATTCTTCAATTAAGGCTCTTTCAATAACTTCACCTGTTTTTGCTGATTGAATTGAGATCCTTTATCTGTTAAGTAATTAGTCAAATTCTAGCCTAGAAATTTTAGGATTAAAGTAAAAGTAAGGAAGAAATAGTGTTAGGTTTCTTTATAGCAAACCAACCAAAAATATCAGCAATCACTCTGAAAATTCCTGTATTTTCTTTTAATTATTGGTGATTGGTATTTAGAAAGCTTTGCAACACAAGCTTCCTCTTCGGCACTTATACCTAATCATATTAGCTAATTTATGGGAAATTATGCTTATTATTTATACCAAGAATTTCCATTGATTAGACAGGAATAACTCAGGTAGTGAAAGAATTACAACTATTTTATTTTTTAACGATACTATAAATTTTCCAGATAATTATGAAACCATTCGCAAACACTTGAGAATAGAAAGTCTAAAATAAAACCTGTAGTTTCCCCGCAAGCGATCGCGAAGCGCTGTTGTGGATGGAAGCCAAGACGATTAATCCTCTACTTCTGGCTCACCGATTGTCTTCTGTGCTGCATGACGAATGTGGAGAATTCTCACCGTGGGAATAGTCTGGTCTTCAAGAACCGTGAATAGAATGCGATAGGTTTGTTTTCCTTGACGGTAAAGAAGCTGGCGAATTTCTTGGGTAAAGAAGGCATCCTCACGGGCAATTGGACAGCGTTGAGGCATTTTTTGCAAGGAGACGATTGCATTAATCAGTCCTTGATACCAAGTTTGGGCGCGTTCTCCTGTCGTAAACTGAGAAAGAATTAAGAAGGCAGCATCCGCTTCAGCTTTCGCAACACTAGAGAAATCAATATGGTACGTCATGCTTCCAGAGACAGTCCATATTTTTGGTTTTGTTCGGCAATAAAATCCTCTAAACTCGAAAATTGCCCTCTTTCAAAATCATCAAGCCCGCGTTGGATTCCCTTTAAAGCCTCAAAAAAATCATTATCATCCAAACTCAGCCCCAAAGTCAGAACTGCGATCGCCATTTGCGAAATATCTTGTCCGGTGCTTTCAGCCCGCTGTCGCAGCAGCCCCTCAATTTTCGGTGGCAGATCGAGTGTAATGGACATTGTTGATTTTCCCTCAGTGATACTGGTTTTATTATAGCGATCAGCTTCTTTAGGTGTTTTAAATGGAATATATTGCAGATTAAGTTAATTAACGTAAAGTTAAATCAATAATTATTGACAAAATTAATAGATAGTGCTTGGTGTTATATTCCAAATTACTTGAGAATATTGGCGATCGCCCAGTAAAACCCCAACAATAGAAACCCTTGCAAAGCGTTCCATCAATAGTTACACTTTTTAGAATATTCTCATTTTTGTTTAGCAATTACCCAAACACTCAAACAGCTAGTTCTTGACAAAAGAACTCAAACTATGGTAGTGCGTCAGTATTGCCAAACTCAAAATCAGCAATAAAAAAACTCAGAGATTCTTCTGATTGACGGTTTCCGTCATGCAGAACCTCAGTAAGAAAATTGCCTTGTAAACATAACTATCCTGGAGGCTTGTAGTCAATGGGACTACCTTGGTATCGGGTACATACAGTCGTTCTGAATGATCCAGGTCGGCTGATTTCTGTACACTTAATGCACACAGCTTTAGTAGCTGGCTGGGCAGGTTCAATGGCATTGTACGAACTAGCCGTTTATAACCCTAGTGATCCAGTTCTTAACCCCATGTGGCGACAAGGGATGTTCGTACTTCCCTTCATGGCACGTTTAGGTGTAACCGAATCTTGGGGCGGTTGGAGCGTAACTGGTGGCACGGCAGTAGACCCCGGTTTCTGGTCATTTGAAGGCGTTGCTGCGGCTCACATCGTTCTTTCTGGTTTATTATTCTTGGCTGCCGTTTGGCACTGGGTTTTCTGGGATTTGGAACTCTTTCGAGATCCTCGCACTGGTGAACCTGCGCTAGATTTGCCAAAAATGTTTGGTATTCACCTGTTCTTATCCGGTTTACTTTGTTTTGGTTTTGGTGCATTCCACCAAACTGGACTCTTTGGTCCGGGAATGTGGGTATCTGATGCCTATGGCATCACTGGCAGTATTCAGCCAGTAGCACCAGAATGGGGTCCGGCTGGATTTAACCCCTATAACCCCGGTGGCATTGTCGCTCACCACATTGCGGCTGGTGTAGTTGGTATTATCGCGGGTTTATTCCACCTCACAGTTAGACCTCCAGAAAGGCTCTACAAAGCCCTACGGATGGGGAATATTGAAACCGTACTTTCTAGCAGTATCGCTGCTGTCTTCTTCGCTGCTTTCGTAGTAGCCGGAACTATGTGGTACGGTAACGCTGCTACCCCAATTGAACTGTTTGGACCTACCCGCTATCAGTGGGATCAAGACTACTTCCGTCAAGAAATTCAGCGTCGTGTGCAAACCAGTGTTGCTGAAGGTGATTCTTTGACCGCAGCCTGGGCAAAGATTCCTGAAAAACTGGCTTTCTACGATTATGTTGGTAATAGCCCCGCTAAAGGTGGTCTATTCCGTACAGGTCCAATGGTGAAGGGTGATGGTATTGCCGAATCTTGGCAAGGTCACGCTGTATTCACAGATGCCGAAGGACGGGAATTAACAGTTCGTCGTCTACCTAACTTCTTTGAAACCTTCCCAGTCATTTTGATCGATAAAGATGGTGTTGTCCGGGCTGACATCCCCTTCCGTCGGGCAGAATCTAGATATAGCTTTGAACAAACTGGCGTAACTGTCAGTTTCTACGGTGGTAATCTGAATGGTAAAACCTTTACAGATCCCGCTGATGTCAAGAAGTATGCCCGCAAAGCTCAAGGTGGAGAGATCTTTGAATTTGACAAAGAAACCTTGAACTCTGACGGTGTATTCCGCACATCTCCCAGAGGTTGGTTTACCTTTGGTCATGCTGTATTCGCTCTATTATTCTTCTTTGGTCACCTGTGGCATGGTTCACGGACAATCTACCGTGATGTATTTGCCGGTGTGGAAATTGAAGAAGAACAAGTTGAATGGGGTCTTTTCCAGAAGCTGGGTGACAAGACAACTCGCCGGAGAACGGAAGCTTAAAACTTGGATCAGGTGTGAAGTAGATTTTTCTACTTCATGCTTTTTCCCCGGTTTGGTAAACTAAAATTACTGGCTCAACAGGCAGGATCTGAAGAATATGGAAAGTGTTGCTTACATCTTGATTTTAGCCCTAGCAATAGGTGTACTCTTTTTTTCAATCGCCTTCCGCGAACCCCCTCGGTTTGAGAAAAAAGATAAGTAGTTAGTTATTCCCGATTGATCAGGGAATATATGCTAATAATATCCGTTGTTACTGATAATAGTAGCAACGGATATTTTCGTTTAGGTAATAAACCAAAATGTCAGAATCAGGATTAACAGGATTAGAGGATTAACAGGATTTTGTATGAAAAGTTATCTGGTAAGATTTCATATTTTGAATATTAGTGGTTTTTCTTGATCCTGTATCCCTCGCGGGAGCGTTAGCCATACATAAATCTTTAAATCCTGATTCTGACTACCTGAATTATTAAATCTAGTTAATAACAAATATTCTTCATATGTCAACTTTTACAGCACTTTTAGACATTTATTGATACATTTTTTAATATTGTTTAATGAATATAAATAATAGTTTGGCATAACAAGTACCTAAGAGCCTTAATTCAACAAGTCCAAAAATTACCTTTTGAACAACTGGAGGAATTAGGAGAAGCTTTGTTAGATTTTACTTCAGTTACAGATTTACAAACTTGGTTACAATCTACTAATTAATATCACTTTGTTTAGTTTGAGCGATCGCATTTCTAGTAGCGATCGCCATTACCCCAAAAATGTTAAATTAATATATGTATTAGCAAAAGTCGAATAAATGACGAGATTTATACATGACCAATTCGCCAAAGATTATTTAGAAGAACTACTAAAACCTTATGGAAAAGTAGAAGCACCTAGTCATGTATCTGGAGAAGTACGAGAAATAGATGTGTTATTTACACCATTTCCTGAACAAAAAGCCGATATAGCATCATTAGGGTTATTAGGTAAACTAGCCACCACACCTGCCATATTTGAACCATTTCGCAACCCAGCCTCAACAGAAGAAATATGTGATTGTCTATTAAAATTATTAGAAGTTAGAGGTGCATTAAAACGAGAAGCAAAACGTAATGCAACCAAAATAGCAGAAAGTAATTTTCGTGAACTACCTACACTTCCCTTGCGGGTAAGTATAGGCTTCCTACCCAGTTAACAGCTTTTTGCTTGCTCTTCGAGAACAACAAGACTGATGTTAAGGCGATAGGCTGACCCCTCGTTCCAAAGGCAAAATCAAGGTTAATCAACAAAAATGATCATGTATCTAGCTTGGTTATCGCTATTCTCTCGCC
>NZ_JAQMTJ010000168.1:0-3545 GCF_028330815.1 Dolichospermum lemmermannii CS-548 | reverse complement strand
AGTCAGGAGTCAGGAGTCAGGAGTCAGGAGTCAGGAGTCAGGAGTCAGGAGTCAGGAGAAGAAGAAGGAAGAAGAAGGAAGAAGGAAGAAGGAAGAAGGAAGAAGGAAGAAGGAAGAAGGAAGAAGGAAGAAGAAGGAAATTTCTTTCTCTGCTTCTCTTATCTTGTCAACGGGTATATACTCTACCTTTCCATGCACCTCCACGTCCTTGCCAATGTTGTAATGCTGAATCTATTGTCATAGAAGTATATAAAAAAGCAATGATGGGTAAGCTAAAAGCAAAAACTGGAGAACATTTATAAAAACGAATAATTGGGAAATAAGCAAAAGTCATCAGTAGATATCCGATGAAAGAAATCAGGGTAATTATCCAATTCCCCAATACCAGACCGAAAATAATTGCTATCGGTGGTAATAAATAAACTAAAGTCATTCCCAACAGGCTGCCTATTAGCAGGAAAGGGGAATAATTTAGTTGTGTGTAAGCACTTCTGGCGACCATATCCCAAATTGTTTTCAGGGAGTCGTAAGGACGTAAGCTATAGGTTAGGGTGCTTAATCCTAGCCAGATTTTTCCGTGAGTTGATTTAACGGCTTTGGCTAGGGAACAGTCATCAATTAAGGCTTGACGAATTATTTGCAACCCACCAATTCTATTTAGGGCTTCTGAGTGAATGAGAATACAACCTCCAGCAGCGGCAGCAGTAGCTTTTTTGGGACTATTTACCCAGGAAAATGGATAAAGTTTTTGGAAGAAAAAGACGAAAGCGGGTATTAATAGTTGTTCCCAAAAACTTTGACAGCGTAAGCGTACCATGATGGATACGAGATCTAATTTCTGTGCCTCGGCTTTGGCAACTAGGCGGTGCAAGTTGCTGGGATCATGTTCTATATCGGCATCAGTAAGTAAAAAATAGTCTGGTGTCAAGGTACTGGCTGTTTGTAAACCTTGTTCCATTGCCCACAATTTGCCTGTCCAACCTGGGGGTAATGAGGTGCTGGTAACAATTTGCAATTGCTGGGTTTTGTCGAGGTTGTGGGCTACTTCTTGGGCAACATTGGCTGTACCATCGCTACTTTGATCGTCTACTAAAAAGATGGTGAAATTACCAGGATAGTCTTGTTGGAGGAGCGATCGCAAGCTAACAGGAATGACATCGGCTTCATTACGGGCAGGAATTATTACGCACACGGTCGGTAAGGTGTTGTTATCAATATCTTTATCTTGATTTGCTTCTAATTGGTGATTAACTCGCCAAAACTGCCCCCAAAATAAGATTAAAAATATCCAAATGACTAAGGATAGAAGGGTCAAACTGAATATAATTGTTGCCATAACTGTTGCTGTACTCCAATTTAAAATTTAACAGACAAATTTAATTCTTTTACTGACTTGGATAGAATACAATGTTTGCTGATTTTGCGGAAGAATTTTCTCGTAATTCGGTTATGTTATTTAAATATTGTTTGGTGCTGAGGTAGGTATTTGATGCAAACACAAGATAGGATAAAAGTCAAGCAAGTTGTTGATGCGATAGCCGCAAGTCAAAAACATCTACTTTCTATTCAAAATCCCGATGGTTATTGGTGGGCTGAGTTAGAGTCTAATGTTACCATCACTTCGGAAGCTGTTTTATTACATAAGATTTGGGGAACTGAGAAAACCAGACCTTTACATAAAGTTGAAAATTATCTCCGTTCTCAACAACGAGAACATGGAGGTTGGGAATTGTTTTATGGTGATGGTGGAGATTTAAACACAACTGTAGAAGCCTATATGGCTTTAAGATTGTTAGGTGTACCCGCTACAGATACCGCATTGCTGAAAGCGAAATCTCTAATTTTAGCTAAAGGTGGTATTAGCAAAACTCGGATTTTTACAAAGTTACATCTAGCTTTAATTGGCTGTTATAATTGGCGCGGACTGCCTTCTTTGCCACCTTGGGTAATGTTACTACCCGATAATTTTTTCTTCAATATTTATGAACTTTCGAGTTGGGCGCGTTCTAGCACTGTGCCATTATTAATTGTCTTTGATCGAAAACCAATTTTTAACATTGATCAGCCAATTAATTTAGATGAATTATATGCTGAAGGTGTAAATAATGTCTGCTGGGAATTACCAAAAAATGGTGATTGGTCAGATATTTTTAATATCCTTGATGATGGCTTTAAATTAGCAGAAAGTATTAATTTTGTTCCTTTTAGAAATGAAGGAATTAAAGCCGCAGAAAAATGGATTCTAGAACGTCAAGAAGTTACAGGTGATTGGGGGGGAATTATTCCCGCAATGTTAAATTCTCTGTTAGCTTTAAAGTGTTTAGATTATGATGCTAATGATCCGGTGATCGAACGGGGTTTAAAAGCAGTTGATAATTTCGCCATTGAAACAGAAAATAGTTACTGTGTCCAACCTTGTGTTTCTCCTGTATGGGATACAGCTTGGTCGATTCGGGCTTTGATTGATTCAGGTTTTGCCCCAAATGATCCGGCTATTGTTAAAGCTGGAGCATGGTTAATAGAGAAACAAATTCTCGATTATGGTGATTGGAATGTCAAAAACAAGCAGGGAAAACCCGGTGCTTGGGCGTTTGAATTTGAAAATCGTTTTTACCCAGATGTGGATGATTCGGCTGTGGTTGTCATGGCTTTACATCAAGCAAAATTGCCAAATGAGGAACTAAAAAAACAAGCTATTGATAGGGCTTTAAATTGGATTGCGACGATGCAATGTAAACCAGGTGGTTGGGCGGCTTTTGATCTTGATAATGATCAAGAATGGCTCAATTCTGTCCCCTATGGTGATTTGAAAGCGATGATTGATCCAAATACGGCTGATGTCACTGCTAGAGTATTGGAAATGTTGGGGGCTTGTAATTTATCAATTCAACCAGATAATTTAGAAAAGTCTTTAGATTATCTTTTGAAAGAACAAGAAATAGAAGGTTGTTGGTTTGGACGTTGGGGTGTAAATTACATTTATGGAACTAGCGGCGTTTTATCAGCTTTGGCTTTAATTAATCCTTTGAAATATGCTAGAGATATAAATCAGGGTGCAGCTTGGTTAGTGAAAGTACAAAATTCTGATGGTGGTTGGGGAGAAACTTGTTTTAGTTACAATGATCCTAGTTTAAAAGGAAAAGGTGACAGTACAGCATCCCAAACAGCATGGGCTTTAATTGGGTTAATAGCAGCAGGTGAAGCAACGGATAAATTAGCGATTGATAGTATTGAAAAGGGGATTAATTACCTATTAGAAACACAAAAATTAGATGGTACTTGGGATGAAGAATACTTTACCGGAACGGGCTTCCCTTGCCATTTTTATTTGAAGTATCACCTTTATCAGCAGTATTTTCCTTTAATGGCTTTGGGACGATATCAAGCAAAATGTTCGAGTTAAATAGGGCTGGCTGAATAAACCGAAAACCTAGATAGATTAAGAGTTTCCCGGTTAAAAAAGTGAATTAGGTGCAAGGAATAAGGATTGAAACCATTAAAAACCTATCACTTTCTGAAATTTGAGACTATTCTTCTCTCCTTCT
>NZ_JAQMTJ010000167.1:0-4847 GCF_028330815.1 Dolichospermum lemmermannii CS-548 | reverse complement strand
TGTCAGTTGTCAGTTGTCAGTTGTCAGTTGTCAGTTGTCAGTTGTCAGTTGTCAGTTGTCAGTTGTTAGTTGTCAGTTGTTAGGGAACAGGGAGGACAGAGAAAGAAATTCTTACCCATTACCCATTACCCATTACCCATTACCCATTACCAATTACCCATTACCCATTACCCATTACCCATTCCTTAGTCAATTTGAATACTTGTTGGTGAATTTCCTCCGGGTGGTGTGATTCCTGGTAATGGTTTTCTAAATTGTGAATAGATGCGATCGCGCCAAGCAAAAAATGCTTCATAATCAGGATTATCCGCTATGCTGGACAATCCTTTCCCTCTCAGAGATACTGGTAAATCCAAATAAGCACCATCGGGAAACTTCAAAAGCATTGATAAACTAGCAACTGTTAAATCAGCTAAAGTTGGTTCATCACCTGTTAAATAAGGACTACCTACCAACAATTGGGTAATAATATCCAAATCTTGTTTTAAGCTAGTAACAGCCGCATTTACCACATCTGGTGTAAAACCGACACCAAAACCCAGCGCTGACAGAAAATCACCAGGAACACCTTCGATAACACTTCTGAGAATATCTGGAGTGGAAACTGGTAACAACGACTTACGAAAACTCTGATCTTGACTAATAGCTGCAAATAGAGCCTTTCTACCTTTAGCACCGATTGACTCATCAGCCCAATCTTCCAATAATAAAGTCAAAGCGCGTTTTTTGGGATCTATCGGTATCAGCAGACGATCTGGGTATTCTGAATCTAAATATTTAGCGATTTCTGTAGAATCAGCAATATATCTATTGCCATCTTTTAACACTGGAACTTGTTTTTGTCCAGTCAAGCGAAATAATTCTAGCTGGCCAATGCCTGGTGCAACTTCGATTTTGCGATACTCTAGTCCTTTATAATCTAAGAGTAAACGAACTTTTTCGGAAAATTGAGATAGTTCCCACTGATATAGTTCTAGCATATTGTATATTCTGCAACTTGTTTAGTTGTTAATTTTATAATTGTATCCTTAATTCTTAGCATTTTTCCTGTGAATTTATCATTTTCTGGGTTGAGTTGTTGCCCATCAAGTTGAAAATTACTCGAATTTGTGTGATAATTAAACTCGGATTGTTATGCCTGTCAATTGATTTAGCATTTTTCCAGACACTTGAGATTTTCAAAATAGTTCACAGCATAAAATTGTTGAAATTGTTGAAATTGTTGGATATTATAATATTCCTACTTCTGACTACCGACTTCTAAATTCTTTGATAACTTTACCTAAAATTTTACAAAAAATCCTGTTCCTCAGTCAAGAACCTTTTTAGTTGGCAGAATGTGATAAATCTTGATATAACTTATATGCAATCAATACAAACAAAATTTATGAACGCTAATTACAGCAAATTATTGACCAAAATTACTGCAATCATGGGATTAATGAGTATCGGTCTTTTGACTACTATCCCATCTCCAGCGAAAGAAGTCCGCAATCCCAATTCCAGACCAAGTATTTTCAACGAACCGCTCTACAATCGTGGTAAAAAGCCCAGTGAAACTGCACCAGTTACCACACCCACACAGCCAGAAACAGAAGTTCCCACTGTTAAACCCACCCCAACAGCACCTCTAACCGAAACAAAACCAACTAAAAATTTAGTAGTTTTGGCCAATGAGAATGGATCTTTTACAATCCTTATTAAAGCTTTAGCAGCAGCAGGACTGACAGATACTTTACAGGGAGAGGGTCCTTTTACCATTTTTGCTCCCACAGATGCAGGATTTAAAGAATTACCAGCAGACGCATTAAGGGATTTATTGAAGCCAGAAAATAAGGAAGTATTGGTGAAAATTTTAACCTATCATGTAGTCCCAGGTAAGGTACTCTCCACTGAATTAAAATCTGGGGAAGTAAAAAGCGTAGAAGGGGGTGCTATTAATGTTAAAGTTGATCCAAAAGCAGGTGTAAGTGTCAATGATGCCAAGGTAACTCAGGCAGATATCCAAGGTAAGAATGGTGTTATTCATGCAATTGATAAAGTGATCCTGCCTCCTGATTTATAGATTTTTAGTATTTGATTGATCAAAATCCGTAAGTTAAAATCCCCGAATTTATCAAAAACTGGGGATTTTACTATGGGAAAAGACTCAGTTTAAACTGGACTTTTTTGAAGAAATAGCCATCAAACTAACGAGCTTTAGCAGTAGCCTTAGCTTCAGTTTGCTTCGCTTCTTGAACTAACTGCATCATCAACTGTTCCAGCTTTTGTGCTGTCTGTTCTTCTTGGTGTAAGTTTTGCTCTAACAACTGGACAACTTGGTTTTGTCCCATTTGTTCCGCTACCTTAATTAAACCACGATAACAAACTATTTCCAATTGTTCAATCTTACTATGCCATTCTGCCAATCCTAAGTCGATAATTTTGGGATTATCGGCAGCTAAAAGGGCAAATTTTTGACCTTCACTAATTAAACCAACCGCAAGATCACAGGTAATTCGTTGTGGTTGCTCTCCTAAAATAGATAAAACCTGTTTCAGGTTTTCGATATGCTGTTCAGTTTCTGGAATATGTGGCTCAATCACAGCTTTCAATTTACTATTTTGACAACATTGCCACATCATTTGCTGGGCTTCTAAGAAGCGATTTTCAGCATCGTACATGATGTTCATTTCATAGATAAACTGCTGTTGTAAGCTGGTGATTTTTTTCGTCCCTGGACGCTCGCTAACTAAAACCATGATGATTCTCCTAATGGTATTTCGCTGCCTTTAACAGTCGTTCCATTAACCCTACGTCTAGTCCGACCAATTCTCTTCTTACTAAAGACACAGTAAGGGTGTGAAGTTTAATTGTGATTGCAGTGACAATATCAGACAAAAGTCTGAACTATGATTTATGTGATTAATTTGATTTAGATGATTAATGGGTTTTTTATCCCCAAAATCATCCAAATCATCCAAATCACAAGAATCACAGTTTAGACCGCTGAAAGCTGCTGTATCCAATACTTAAGTGCTATTGAGGAAATTTCATTTTAAAGCTTCCTTCAACAAATCCCGATGTAAAAAAGCTCCATTTATTAAAGATTGAATTTTATGAGGTGACAAAGATTCCCCATGATAATAATAATTAATCCAACTTTTACTAATTAAATGTATATCATCTGGTAAATCCTTTAAATCCCAACCAGGTATTTCTAAATCTTCCATTAATCGGTTAACTTTGGGATCATAACTCAATGCAAAACAACGTGAACCTTCACTTGCTGCCATAATTAAACTATGTAAACGCATTCCTATGGACATTTCCACACCGCGAAATACACCTTTTAAAATTTGTGGATCTTCGGAACAAATAACTCTACTCACATCTGGTAATTGAGTATGAATTTTTTCCGCAATTTCTAGATCTTCACTTTTTTGAAATGGCAATAATAAAATAAAAGCTTGGGTTTCTTTCTGCAAATTAACTAAAGCTTGAGTTAAATTTGTTAACCGCTTTTCTGTTAATTGAGGATGATTTCTTAAAGTAACTGCAATTCTGGGTTTTGGTAAATCTACTAATTCCGGGACTGGCTTCGATTCCAACGCCCAAACCGGGTCAGGGGCAAGGATATGGGGTATACTCCAATCTGATAATAACCGAGAACTGGAGCGATCGCGCACACTCACTTGAGTACAACCTGTAAAATTCCTCTTCGCTAACCAACGAGTTTGGAAATGCAACAAAGGACCTATACCCTGTCCCCAAGCCACAGTTTTCAAACCCATAACTTGAGCTAAAGCCATCAATCCGCCATAATAAAAAGGGCTAATCAGACTAGTAGCATCTTGAATTAAACTACCACCACCCCAAACAAAAGCATCACAAGAACGCAAAGCCTTTAAGACTGAGAAAATCGCCATGCGGTTGTAACATTCCACACCATAACGCCGATGAGTTTCTTCAGGATTTCCAGAAAGCACCACAGGAGTAACATCAAGTGGTAGCATTTGCAGAAGTGTGGCTAACAAAGCTTCATCACCACCATTACCCTTACCGTAATACCCAGACAATAAAACCCGCATTTTCCCCATTTTAAATTTTAGATTTTAGATTAATTATGCACGCCCTTTCGATTCCCACCTGGATAATTCATATTTCTAGCGTCATTGAGTGGATAGCCGCAATTTGGCTAATTTGGATATATGGTGAACTTACAGAAAATCGGAGTTGGTGGGGATTATCCTTTGCCATGTTACCAGCTTTAATTAGCGCAATGTGTGCTTGTACTTGGCATTATTTCGACAATTCCGAATCATTAGAATGGTTAGTCACCCTACAAGCTACCATGACATTAGTTGGTAACTTTACTCTCTGGGCAGCAGCTTATCTAATTTGGCGTTCTACCAAGTCTACAAGCCCCATTGAGACACAATCTATCAAATCAGAACAATGATATCAAAAGAAACCCTTTTTGCCCTTTCTCTCTTTCCCTACTTGGGTTTCTTGTGGTTTATCAGCCGCAGTCCACAAATGCCACGTTTAGCCCTATATGGATTTTACGGCACATTGGTATTTGTCGCCATCACCATCCCCGCCGCCATTTACGCCAAAGTCCAGTACGGAGAACAACTAGCCAATGTAGACTGGTTACATGGCAGCGCAGAAGTCTTTTTAACCCTTGCTAACATCTTACTAGTCTTAGGTTTTCGCCAAGCAGTACAGGAATTAGGGAACAGGGAACAGGGAACAGGAAACAGGGAATAGAAAGAATTACCAATTACCAATTACCAATTACCAATTACCAATTACCAATTACCAATTACCAATTACCAATTACCAATTACCAATTACCAATTACC
>NZ_JAQMTJ010000166.1:0-13907 GCF_028330815.1 Dolichospermum lemmermannii CS-548 | reverse complement strand
CTCCTGAACTCCTGAACTCCTGAACTCCTGACTCCTGACTCGGTGACTCCTGAACTCCTGACTCCTGACTCATGTGCTACGTTATCAGTTATTCTGTTGGCTAGGTATCTACCCTTAAAATTAGTTCTATCGAGTCCGAATTACTGTGCGTTTTGATATAGTTACACTTTTCCCTGACTGTTTCACGTCAATTCTCAATTCTGGTTTGCTGGCTAAGGCCTTAGCTAAACAGATTGCTCAAGTGCATCTAGTTAATCCCAGAGACTTTACCACGGACAAACACCACAAGGTGGATGATGAAACCTATGGTGGTGGCGTGGGAATGCTGATGAAGCCAGAACCGATTTTCGCGGCTGTGGAGTCTTTGCCGATTCTACCCCGTCGTGATGTGATTTTGATGAGTCCCCAAGGACAACCGATGAACCAGCCCTTACTGCGCGAATTAGCCGCGAATTATGACCAATTGATTGTTATTTGTGGTCATTATGAAGGGGTAGATGACAGGGTGCTAAATTTGGTGACTCGTGAGATATCTTTGGGCGATTTTATCCTCACTGGGGGAGAAATTCCTTCTATGGCTTTGATTAATGGTGTGACGCGGTTGCTACCGGGAACTGTGGGTAAGGAGGAATCTCTCAAAAATGAAAGTTTTGAAGCGGGTTTGTTAGATTTTCCCCAGTATACTCGTCCTGCTAATTTTCGTGGTTGGAAAGTCCCAGATGTGCTACTAAGTGGTAATCATGCAGCAATAGCTCGTTGGCGTTTTCAACAACAAATTGAGCGCACAGCCTCCCGTCGTCCCGATTTGCTGAAAAAATGGCAAGAAGAGCAGAGGGAGTAAGGGGAATAGGGGGAGTAGGGGGAGTAGGGGGAGAAAAATATTCTTTTGCAACTGACAACTGTAAGGGCGAAGCATTTGGAAGATAAATTATCGGTAGTTGCGAAAAATGCTTCTCCAAATGCTTCGCCCCTACTAACAACTGACAACTAACAAACTATGAACATCAGAATTGGTAACGGCTACGATATACACAGATTGGTGAGCGATCGCAATTTAATTTTAGGCGGTATTCACATTCCCCATGAACTCGGCTTGTTAGGACACAGTGATGCTGATGTTCTTACCCATGCCATCATGGATGCAATGCTAGGAGCATTATCTTTAGGGGATATTGGTCATTATTTTCCCCCTACAGATCCAAAATGGAAAGGGGCTGATAGTCTTGTACTATTAGATCAAGTACATCAATTAATTCGTGACCAAGGTTGGAAAATTGGCAATATTGATTCTGTAATTGTGGCTGAACGTCCCAAATTAAAACCCCATATTTCTCAAATGCGGGATAAATTAGCCGCAGTTTTAGAAGTAGAACCAAATCAAATTGGTGTCAAAGCTACAACTAATGAAAAACTTGGACCAACGGGAAGAGAAGAGGGTATTTGTGCTTATGCTGTAGTTTTGTTGGTGGCTGGTGATTGATTCATAACTAATAGGAGAATAAGAGAATGTTTAGTTTAGATAAACCAGAAGAACTAATTAAAATCCGACTTATTTCTAGTATTTGGAATAATCAATTTGATTCACCGGAGAAAATAGAAAGTTTATTTCAACTGTCTTCTCCAGATATTATCGTCTTAGATCAAAATCAGCAAATTGCATTATTAGTAGATATCACAGCGCAAGAAATTCTGGAAAATCATGAAAATAATTTATCAAAAGTCAGCAATCTGTATTTACAAAACTCTCAAACAAACCCGCGATTTGTTATGTTAGCAAATTTAACAGAAATTAATGTTTTTAAATCTACTAATGGTGTATTTTCTAAACCAGAGATATCATTAAATACAGGAAAAATTCTCAGCCATTATGATTCAGAATTTTGTGAGAAAACAATATTTAATTTCTATTTGAAAACCCTCATAGTATCTTGGTTAAGAGATTTGAGTTATCACTGGAAATCAGAAATACCACCTGCCTCTGAAAAATTTGAAAAAATAGGTTTATTAGCAAAGATAAAAAATGGAGAAACATATTCACAAAACTATGAATAAGAGTAGATAATTTATATTTAATTACCAGTATCAGGAATATCAAAATATTAAAACCATGACATTACAAAAAATACTCAATCTTACGAAACGCTTTTTCCTATTAATCACAATTATTGCTTTTACAGCAACAACAATTACCGCTTGTAACCCAATTCAATTAAAAACCAATGCGGCTCAAGTTCCCCAATTAGTCAGAAGTATTCTGAATGATCCAAAAACATTTAATGCGGCACTTGGTTCTGAATCACCAAATATTTTTGATCTTACTTATGAAGGATTATTAACGCAAAATCCTATTAACGGTAAAATAGAAGGAGCATTAGCTCAATCATGGGAAATATCACCTGATAAAACCAAAATTACCTTTACCATGCGTGAGGGTTTAAAATGGTCAGACGGACAACCATTAACAGTTGATGATGTCGTATTTACCTACAATGATATTTATTTAAATGAAAAAATTCCCACAGATACTAGAGATGTTTTGAGAATTGGTAAAGATCGCAAATTACCAACTGTGAAAAAAATAGATAATAAAAGAGTAGAATTTAGTGTACCTGAACCATTTAGACCTTTTTTGCTAAATACAAGGGCATCTATTTTACCTGCTCATATTTTAGAAAAATCAGTGAAAACAAAAGATAAAGATAGTAAACTGGAATTTTTGAGTAAATGGAGTGTTGATACTCCCCCAGAAGAAATTATTGTTAATGGACCTTATAAAATTGAAAGATATGATACAAGTCAACGGATAATTTTTCGCCGTAATCCCTATTATTGGCGTAAAGATGCTCAAGGTAAATCACAACCTTATATTGAACGGATAATTTGGCAAATTGTGGAATCAACAGATGCTTCTTTACTCCAATTTCGTTCCGGTGATTTAGATTCTATTAGTGTTTCCCCTGATTATTTTTCGCTGTTAAAAGTTCAGGAAAAACAAGGGAATTTCACAATATATAATGGTGGTCAAAGTTCTAGCACTTTATTTCTTTCTTTCAACTTAAATAAAGGGAAAAGAAATAATCAACCATTAGTTGATCCTATTAAATCTCAATGGTTTAATAATGTCCAATTTCGCCAAGCGGTAGCTTATGCTATTGATAGACAAACCATGTTAAATAATACTTTTCGTGGTTTGGGTACTTTCCAAAATTCTTCTATTTCTGTTCTAAGTCCTTATTTTTTATCACCAGAAAAGGGACTAAAAATTTATAAATATAATCCTGATAAAGCGAAGGAATTACTAATAAAAGCAGGATTCAAATATAATGACAAAAATCTTTTAGTGGATAATCAAGGTAACGAAGTCAGATTTAGTTTACTCACCAATGCTGGTAATAAAATTCGGGAATCAATGGGTTCGCAAATTAAACAAGATTTGAGTAAAATTGGCATTCAAGTTGATTTTACTCCCTTGGCATGGAATACTTTTATAGGTAAGATATCTAATACTTTAGATTGGGAGGCTGGTTTATTAGGTTTAATTGATGGATTAGAACCTAATGATGGTGCTAATGTTTGGTCACCTGACGGGGGATTACATATGTTTAATCAAAAACCCCAATCTGGACAAAAGCCCATAGAAGGGAGAGAAGTTGCACCTTGGGAAGTGAAAATTAATGAACTTTATATTCAGGGCGCACAGGAATTTGATGAGGTGAAAGTCAAGGAAATTTATTGGGAAAGTCAACAATTAACTCAGGAGTATTTACCTTTTATTTATTTGGTAAATTCCTCTGCTATGTCAGCAATTAGAAATCGTTTTGAAGGTATCCAATTTTCTGTCCTTGGTGGTGCTTTTTGGAATATTCATGAAATTAAAGTTACGAAATAGGTAATAGTGAAGAAATTCTTACCAATTACCAATCACCAAAAACTTTCTAGGTTGGCTAGAGTCTAAATCATTCTCATATTAATATCTGGTAATAACCTATGACATTACAAAAAATACTCCATTCCACAAAACGCTTTTTCTTATTAATCACAATCATTGCTTTTACAGCAATAACAATTACAGCTTGTAACCCAGTTAAATTAAAAACCAATGCTGCTCAAGTACCTCAATTAGTAACGAGTATTATCAGTGATCCAAAAACATTTAATGCGGCGCTGAGTTCTGAATCACCAAATATTTTTGGTTACACTTATGAAGGATTATTAACTCAAAATCCTATTGACGGAAAAATAGAAGGTGTGTTAGCCCAATCATGGGAAATATCACCAGATAAAACCAAAATTACCTTTACCATGCGCGAAGGTTTAAAATGGTCAGACGGACAACCATTAACAGTTGATGATGTTGTGTTTACCTATAATGATATTTATTTGAATGAAAATATCCCTACAGATACTAGAGATGTTTTAAGAGTCGGAAAAGATCGCAAATTACCAACTGTCAAAAAAATAGATAATAGAAAAGTAGAATTTAGTGTCCCTGAACCATTTAGACCTTTTTTACTAAATACAGGAGCATCTATTTTACCTGCTCATATTTTAGAAAAATCAGTTAAAACCAAAAATAAAGATGGGAAATTGGAATTTTTAAGTAAATGGGGTGTTGATACTCCTCCCCAAGAACTTATTGTTAATGGACCCTATAAACTGGAAAGATACGATACCAGTCAACGGGTAATTTTTCGCCGTAACCCCTATTATTGGCGTAAAGATGCTCAAGGTAAACCACAACCTTATATTGAACGGATAGTTTGGCAGATTGTGGAATCAACTGATACTTCTCTACTCCAATTTCGCTCTGGAGATTTAGATACTATTGGTGTTTCTCCTGATTATTTTTCTTTGTTAAAAGTCCAGGAAAAACAAGGTAATTTTAAAATATATAATGGTGGTCCGAGTTCTAGCACTTCCTTTATTTCCTTTAACTTAAATAAGGGAAAAAGGAAAAATCAACCATTAGTTGATCCTATTAAATCTAAATGGTTTAATAATGTGAAATTTCGCCAAGCTGTAGCCTATGCTATTGATAGACAAACCATGTTGAATAACACTTTTCGTGGTTTGGGTACACCTCAAGATTCTCCTATTTCTGTCCAAAGTCCTTATTTTTTATCACCAGAACAGGGTTTAAAGGTTTATAAATACAATCCTGATAAAGCGAAGGAATTACTAATAAAAGCAGGGTTTAAATATAATGAAAAAAATCTCTTAGTAGATGATCAAGGTAATGAGGTTAGATTTGCATTGTTAACTAATGCTGGTAATAAAATTCGGGAGTCAATGGGTTCGCAAATTAAACAGGATTTAAGTAAAATTGGGATTCAAGTAGATTTTACACCATTGGCTTGGAATACCTTTATAGATAAACTTTCTAATACTTTAGATTGGGATGCTTGTTTAATAGGTTTAACAGGGGGTTTAGAACCAAATGATGGTGCAAATGTGTGGTCGCCTCAAGGGGGATTACATATGTTTAATCAAAAACCTCAAGCTGGACAAAAACCGATTGAAGGTTGGGAAGTTGCTGACTGGGAAAAGAAAATTGATGAACTTTATATTCAAGGCGCACAGGAATTTGATGAGGTTAAATTAAAGGAAATTTATGGGGAAAGTCAACAATTAACGCAGGAGTATTTACCTTTTATTTATTTGGTTAATTCCTATTCTCTCTCAGCAGTGCGAAATCGTTTTGAAGGTATTAAATTTTCTGCGCTTGGTGGTGCTTTTTGGAATATTCATGAAATTAAAATTACGAAGTAGGGAACAGGGAATGGGAATATTGATCTTTTTCTTTCCTTTACCAATCACCAATTACCAATCACCAATCACCAATCACCAATTACCAATTACCAATCACCAATTACCAATTACCAATTACCAATCACCAATTACCAATTACCAAAATTGCATGACACAACCCGAAAATTTGCGATCGCTCTTAGAATCCGTCGCCAATGGTACAATTAGCCCAGAGATAGCCTTTGACTCCCTCAAAAACTTACAATATGAATCTGTAGGTGAGTTTGCTAAAATAGACAACCATCGTCAATTAAGAACAGGTTTCCCGGAAGTAATTTGGGGACCAGGTAAAACACCGGAACAAATTGCTCAAATTATGGAAGTCATGCGCCACCGCACTTCCGTAGTCATGGCTACCCGCATTGAGCCAAAAGTATATTCTGCATTGCAAAAAAAAGTTAGAGGTATCCAATATTACGAACAAGCCCGAATTTGTGCCATTGTTCCTCCGGTGATTGAAGTCAGATTTCCTGGACAAATCGGGATTCTCTCCGCTGGTACTGCTGATTTAGCCGTCGCCGAAGAAGCCGCTGTCACTGCGGAACTTTCGGGTTTTTCTGTACAGCGTCTTTGGGATGTGGGTGTAGCCGGAATTCACCGTTTATTAAGTAACCGTCACCTGCTAGAATCATCATCAGTATTAATTGTGGTAGCGGGCATGGAAGGGGCTTTACCCAGTGTGGTAGCAGGTTTAGCAGATTGTCCAGTGATTGCCGTTCCTACCAGTATTGGTTATGGTGCAAGTTTTTCCGGTTTAGCACCTTTATTAACAATGCTCAATTCTTGTGCTGCTGGTATAGGTGTGGTCAATATAGATAATGGCTTTGGTGCGGCGGTTTTAGCGGGACAAATTTTAAGAACTTCAGAAAAATTACGCTTGACAGCAGAAACATAGTCAAGTAGCAGGGTAAAATAGAATATAATTGCCGTATTTTCTACTTCAATAGCTACTTTTACTATTTAATAGAATTTGTCAAGATTTTGCTTACAGTATTATGGAAAACCTGAATGATTTACTATTGCCATTTTTAGGCAATTTACACCAAAATATCACTTTTCTGGCTGATTACAGTCATATTAAAGACCCAGACCTTTTGGAGCAAATGCGACTTGGTTGGAATCACTTTATCACAACTGGGCAAGTTTGGGCGCTGTTTATTGGTGTAGTTGTTGGTTATCTGTTCAAAAGTTTAAGTAGTTTCGGCTAAATAGATTTTAGATTTTGAATTGATTTTCAGGAAAAATCTCTCAGGGTGTTTTCAAGGTTGCCAGCAAATATAATTTGCTACTACACAGGCAAAGTCGGCTTGCGTATATTAACACAAAAACAAGGGATTGAAACCCATGAAGATGTATTTTCTGTGTGTAAAGGCGGTTTCTAACAGCAAAATACAACATTGAATCTGCCTATCTTCTAGTATCTATTAGCACATTTTTCCTCTGTTCAGATTTATGACCGAAAAACAAACTTGGAGTCAGCGGTTTGAGTCCGCGCTGCATCCGGCGATCGCTCGTTTCAATGCAAGTATCAGTTTTGACATTGAACTCATCGAATATGACATTACTGGTTCTCAAGCTCATGCCAAAATGTTGGCTCATACAGGGATAATTTCCCATACAGAAGGGGAAGCACTGTTTAACGGTTTAGAACAAGTTCGTCAAGAATATCGTCAAGGGCAATTCCAACCCGGTGTTGATGCCGAAGATGTCCATTTTGCCGTAGAAAAGCGACTTACGGAAATTGTCGGAGATGTAGGTAAAAAACTTCACACCGCCCGTTCTCGCAATGACCAAGTAGGTACAGATACTCGATTATACCTCCGCGATCAAATTCAGCAAATTCGCCAGCAATTACGGGACTTTCAGACAGTCTTAGTTGATATAGCCGAAAAAAATGTCGAAACTCTGATTCCTGGCTATACCCACCTACAACGCGCCCAACCAGTAAGTTTAGCGCACCATTTACTGGCATACTTCCAAATGGCACAACGGGATTGGGAACGCTTGGAAGACGTTTGTAAACGAGTGAATATCTCCCCCTTGGGTTGTGGTGCTTTAGCGGGAACAACTTTTCCTATTGACCGCCACTATACAGCCAATTTATTACATTTTGACAATGTTTATGCTAACAGCTTGGACGGAGTGAGCGATCGGGACTTTGCCATAGAATTCCTCTGTGCTGCTAGTATCATCATGGTTCACCTCAGCCGTCTGTCCGAAGAAGTGATTCTGTGGGCATCAGAAGAATTTCGCTTCGTCACCCTCAAAGATAGCTGTGCCACAGGTTCTAGCATTATGCCCCAAAAGAAAAACCCCGACGTACCCGAATTAGTGCGCGGCAAAACCGGGCGAGTATTTGGTCATCTGCAAGCCATGTTAGTAATTATGAAGGGTTTACCCCTGGCTTATAACAAAGACCTCCAAGAAGACAAAGAAGGCATATTTGACAGCGTGAACACAGTCAAAGCCTGTTTAGAAGCAATGACAATTTTACTGCAAGAAGGTTTAGAATTTCGTCATCAGCGATTAGCAACAGCAGTTACAGAAGACTTTGCTAACGCTACCGATGTCGCAGATTATCTTGCAGCGCGGGGTGTACCCTTCCGCGAAGCTTATAACATTGTGGGCAAGGTCGTCAAAACCAGTATTGCCGCTGGTAAACTACTCAAAGATTTGCAGCTAGAAGAATGGCAACAAATCCATCCCGCATTTGCTGCTGATATTTATGAAGCCATAACCCCACGTCAAGTAGTTGCAGCCCGCAACAGCTACGGAGGCACAGGCTTTGTCCAAGTTAGACAAGCTCTTCTCAACGCCCGGACTCAACTCATTGTGAAATAAAGGGAACAGGGGGCAGGGGGCAGGGAACAGGGAACAGGGAACAGGGAACAGGAAAATTTTCTTCTTCCTTCTTCCTTCTGAACTCCTGACTCCTGACTCCTGACTCCTGACTCCTGACTCCTGACTCCTGACTCCTGACTCCTGCTATATGAAAGAGTAAAATTTAACCAGACATACTAATCAGCAGCGTCCATTGCTGCTGCGCCTGTGTCTTCCTCTTCACTCTTGGGCGGTCTTTGTTGGAATCTTCTGCCCATTCTACCTGTGGTGGTCCGTTTACGAAACTTTCTGGCGTAGGCCTGGTTTCGTAGCGCCTTTTCTTTTTTCGGGTTACGGCGCTTTGCCATATTCACCTCATTAATAAACAACAAAAAATTGGCATCTAGGCATTACTTAGGCCATATTAGCTACCGATATTATTGATATACTTTTTTAGCCTAGTGCAGCAATCAATACACTTTAAATAGCATACCATTATATCGCACTAAAAAGTCTAATGTCAACCAGAATTTAGGGAACACCAAAAAATAAATTACCCAATTTTGTGAGATGGGCATCCTGCCCGTCCTTGATGATTAGCGGGCAAGATGCCCGCACCACAAGAAGTTTTTGGGTATTTTTTTAATTATCAAGCATCAGTGATGTCAGAGAACGGATGGACAGAGAAAACCTACCCAAAAAAGAGTAGGAAAGGGTAGGGTTGCCCAGAATTTAGCTGACAGTTTGACACCCAATTAAATTTAATTTTTTATACTTAAATAATAAAGAATTCGACAGCGATGCCTACTAGCAAGGCATCGCGGATTTTAGATTTGCGATTCATCTGTAATCTAAAATCTAAAATCCAACCAGCGATTTAATGGTTTACCGCTGCTGCTTCCCGTGCTGCTGCTGCTTGATCTGGGTGAATACCCAAGCGTGTGAGGTTAATTCGTCCCTTATTGTCAATTTCTCGCACTTTGACAATCACCTCATCACCAACAGCTACTTCATCTTCAACCTTGCCAACTCGATAGTCAGCAAGCTGAGAAATGTGAATCATGCCTTCTTTACCGGGCAAAAATTCCACAAAAGCACCAATGGGTATAACTCGTGTCACACGACCGATGTAAACATCCCCTTCATGGAGTTTACGGGTCATGCCCTGAACGATGTTCCGCGCTCTCTTCGCCCGGTTTTCATCAACTGCGGAAATGGTGACAGTACCATCATCTTGGATGTCAATTTTTGCACCAGTTTCTTCAGTGATCCCCTTGATGGTTTTCCCTCCAGGTCCAATGACTAGACCAATCATGTCAGGATCAATCTTGATGGTCAACAGACGTGGGGCAAAGGGTGAAGTTTCTTCCCTGTGTGTGTCAATAGTCTGGAGCATTTTTTCCAGAATATGTAACCGGGCAGGTTTGGCTTGGTTGACAGCTTGGGCAATTACTTCTAAAGACAAACCAGATATTTTCATATCCATTTGCAAAGCGGTAATCCCAGTATCTGTACCGGCAACTTTGAAGTCCATATCACCTAAAAAGTCTTCAATGCCTTGAATGTCGGTAAGGATTCGCACTTCGTCCCCTTCCTTAATCAAGCCCATTGCCGCACCACTCACAGGTTTAGTAATTGGTACACCGGCATCCATGAGGGATAGGCTAGAACCACAAACTGAACCCATTGAAGTCGAACCATTGGAAGAAAGAACTTCCGATACTACGCGAATTACGTAGGGAAATTTTTCTTTGGATGGTAGTACAGGTAACAATGCCCGTTCTGCTAATGCACCATGTCCGATTTCTCGTCTCCCAGGGGCGCGTAATGGTTTGGTTTCGCCGACGGAGAAGGGAGGGAAGTTATAGTGATGCAGGTAACGTTTGGTTTGTTCTAGTTGCAAGTCATCGTTGAGGTTTTGGGCATCTCCGGGAGTCCCAAGGGTACACATTGATAGTACCTGAGTCAGTCCCCGATTGAATAAACCGCTACCATGAACTCGTTTGGGTATTATGCCAACTCGACAAGATATAGGGCGGACTTCATCAAGTTTGCGACCATCTACGCGGACATTATCTTCGACAATTTGACGGCGCATGAAGTATTTAGTAATACTTTTGAATGTATTGCCAAGAGCTTTAGAGTTTGCTGTAGCAGCAATGCGAATGGGGTCTTCTTCTGGTAAAGCTTTGATTTCATCAGCAATACTATCTTCAACTGCGTCCAAAGCAATATCACGATCAGTTTTAGTTAACTCAAATTGCGCTAAGATTTTTTTAATCTCATTACTAGCGCGATCGCGGATATAGTTTTCTAATGTCTGATCTGGTTCTGGTGGTGCTTCTTGCACCAGTTTTAGACCTAGTTCATCCAGTAAATCTAACTGGGCCTGAATTAAATCCCGAACTGCTTCGTAGCCAAAATCAATCGCTTCAATAATATCTCGCTCTGGCAATTGATTTGCACCCGCTTCCACCATGATTACCCCATCTGGTGAACCGGCGACGACTAAATCCAAATCTCCCGCTGCAATTTCTGCATAGGTAGGGTTAATAATAAAATCATCCCCCACTAAGCCTACTCGCACTGCGGCCATGGGTCCATTAAAAGGAATTTGGGCAATGAGGGTAGCAATTGAAGCACCTGTTACTGCTAACACATCAGGAGGGACTTGCTCATCCATTGACATAGTTATTGCCATAACTTGCAAGTCATCCCGCAACCATGAAGGGAATAAAGGACGGAGTGGACGGTCAATCAGCCGACTGGTAAGAATTGACTTTTCCGGTGGACGACCTTCTCGGCGCATAATTCCCCCAGGAATTCTTCCCGCTGCGTACAATCTTTCTTCGTAATCTACGGTCAGTGGCAAAAAATCAATGCCTTCCCGCGCTGCTGACCTTGTAGCCGTTACTAAAACAGTTGTATCTCCTGATTGTATCAAAACCGACCCACCTGCTTGGGGGGCTAGTAGGCCAACCGTCAGTCGAATATCCCGTCCATCAAAGGATATTGACTTTTCAAATTCTGCCATTCAGTTTTTTTTCCTTCTCTTACGCGATTCTCACTCTGTGGCAATCCTAACATTTATGCAGTCTAGACGGCTTCTGTAATGAACAAACATACAACAAAATTCTCTAAGTTAGCTGTACAACGGGCTTCATATCTGGGTTTGTTGTCTCAGTTCTATTTTTGCTGAACGATTTAATAATATTTTATCAATCAATTAAGATGTAATTAACTGTATGGTAATTGCCCCTGTCATTAAAAAGGAATTTTATGATTTGAATAATTAAATATTTTTGTCAGAATCAGGATGTCCAGGATTTAAGGATTTACAGGATTTTTCTTTGGATTTGGATTTTCGGAATTGAATAATTAAATATTTTTGTCAGAATCAGGATATCCAGGATTTAAGGATGTACAGGATTTTTGTTTGGATTTGGATTTTCGGAATTGAATAATTAAATATTTTTGTCAGAATCAGGATGTCCAGGATTTAAGGATTTACAGGATTTTTGTTGGGATTTAGATTTTTATGATTGGCAGATTCGCAGAGTATGGAATTGCTGAATAAAATATTTGATGGTGAAAGTAATGTAATCCTATTCATGCTGATTCAGATATTTTTATCGTCATTCACATAATTTTCATATCCACAGAATTTGGTGATTATCAAAAATATTTAATCTCTTCATCCTGACAATCCTTTAATCGGTGGATATCCTGATTCAGACATTTTCATCATTGGTTTATTAAAGCTGTTGTTGGGTTGCGCTGTCGCTTAACCCAACCTACATTAAATTGTATCAGGATCTATATTTAACTCCCGCAGTTTTGCTGCTAAACGTTCTGATTTTTTCGCTTCTTTTTCTGCGGTTTCTTCAGGTGTGGGAACTAGCTCTCCTGCTGGTGTAAAATACCGTAATAGTCCTTGATAAATTCCTAAATATAAACCTAGCTGACGACTCCACAAATATCCTTGCTGATTTTGTTCTAAAGGTTGATATTCTCCGTCTACTAAATGAAAACCTGCAAATTCTAGTGTATAAGGGTCGAACCAAAAATAATCAGGTGTGCGGAAGGTATTTTGATAAAGTTCTTTTTTATATTCTCTATCTGTATTAGCTGTAGTTGGTGAGAGAATTTCTAAAATGAAATTAGGATATTTACCATCTTCTTCCCAAACTACCCAACTTTTACGGGTTTTGCGTTCTGTTCCCAAGACGACAAAGAAATCTGGACCTCGGAAATATTCAGATTTTTTCTGATTAGGACTATAGTAAATAGTGAGATTTCCCGCAGCATAGAAATCATTTCTATCTTTCCATAACCATTTGAGACATTTAATTAAGAGCATAATTTGCTCTAGATGTAGTTCTGTTTCCACGGTCGGTTCATCACTATATAAATCACTTGGGGGAAATATTACATCTTGGGAGATGTTTTCTTTACATTCTAATTCTTGAGTAATCATCATGATGTGATACCAAGTAGTTATTTGTTGATTATAGCATTACGTAGGTTGGGTTGAGAAAACCCAATATTATATTATTCTTTTGTTGGGCTGCGCTGTTGCTTAACCCAACCTACATGACTGGTTGGATGATAATTTTATATTTCTCATGGAAGGGAATGTATATCTTTAGCAAGGTTAATTTAATTTGGTTATGTTTGTCAATATATTTTGTCTGAATCAGGATGTCCATGATTAAAGGATTTACAGGATTTTTGTTGGGATTTGGATTTTGATGATTTGAATAATTAAATATTTTTGTCTGAATCAGGATATCCAGGATTAAAGGATTTACAGGATTTTTGTTGGGATTTGGATTTTGATGATTTGAATAATTAAATATTTTTGTCTGAATCAGGATATCCAGGATTTAAGGATGTACAGGATTTTTGTTGGGATTTGGATTTTGATGATTTGAATAATTAAATATTTTTGTCTGAATCAGGATATCCAGGATTTAAGGATGTACAGGATTTCTGTTGGGATTTGGATTTTTATGATTGGCATATTTGCAGGACATAGGATTGCTCAATAAAATATTTGATGGTGAAAGTAATGTAATCCTATTCATGCTTAATAAGATATTTTTATCATCGTTCACAGAATTGTCAGATCCACAGAATTTGGTGATTATTAAAAATATTTAATCTCTTCATCCTGTAAATCCTTAAATCCTGGATATCCTGATTCAGACAATAAATATTTAATCTCTTCATCCTGTAAATCCTTAAATCCTGGATATCCTGATTCAGACAATAAATAT
>NZ_JAQMTJ010000165.1:0-5171 GCF_028330815.1 Dolichospermum lemmermannii CS-548 | reverse complement strand
TAGATTTTGATGACATTTTTGGTGATTTACTGTTTCTCAAATGCCTTTTTTCACTTTATCTGTTTGTTTTGATGCTCCCTTTGATTTTCATCTCCGTAATTTCCCTCTGTAACATTTTGGGGTGCGGAATGTGGGTTAAAATAATTTGTAATTCGTAATTAAACCCCAAAATTACGAATTACGAATTAGTAATTAAAAATGTTATTGATTTACCAATGGAAACTCCCTGATTTGTAAATCTTCTGGAAATTCAGATAAAATGCCACCTTTTTTATCACTGATTTTATAGGGTTGGTTATTCAATATTGGTTTAGCACCAAGTTGTTTGATAAATGGAGGAATGTTGGCTTTTTGGCATTGATTCAGGAGCGATAGCGAAGCGCTGCTGCAAGCAGTTCGCAAATGTTCAAGATAAGTAGTTCTAGCATTTGTCCCTGACTCTCCCCCTAATATGACCCAATGTAGTCTGGGAGCGCATTGATCACAAATTGCCGCACCACATACAGGATAAGCATCAACACCGTATAGTTGACTTTTTTCCTTTCCGCAACCATCACAGATACCTGCACCAATGAACTCGCTTAACCATTCTGATAAATCAATGTCTTCCAGAATCGGTTCACAACTGAGAAACCGAATCTTCGCAGGGGTTTTTAGCAGATAATAAACGTCTTCAGCGTCTTTCTGTGTGCAAACTGAATACCCCAACCATAGATGATCAAATGGTAACTTGAGTTCCGTTTCCTCTAAGAATCTGCAACGCCAATTACAGGTGATCAAGATTTGTTGATTCTTCATCCATATCGGGGAATATTACCAATTTTAAGTTCGTCGGATTTTGTTAGGGATGATGTTGACTGAAAAGTACCTTTAAAATTTTAACTTTTAGATGAATAGATATGTAAATTAGCAATAGTAGGATATGTTAGCGTAACGCATAATAATTATAAATTAATCATAATTACAAGCAAAAAGGCGCGTTAAGTAACGCACCTTACAGCGACTAGAAGAATAGCGATCGCACTATTGATCGTGATGTGAATCGTGGTGTGGATGAAAGGGATCAACAATGGCTATAAATGTTTTTCCAACAGCATGACCCAATTGTGTAGCAAAACTCTCATTTTTATGATCAGGATCATGATGTTCCTCATTTAGATCATTTTTAAATTCACTCGTAACGGCTATTCCAGCAATCGCCTTTCCGACTCCGAATACAAAATCGAATAAACCTTGCTCTGGATTATTACTCATTGCTATTTCTCCTTAATTTTAGAAAAGGTTAATAACTATTTACAAGAATTTGCGTGTCAACCTGGTTAAAATTTACTTCCGTTTTTTACCTTTTTTATTCATTTCCCTATCAATTTTTTTCTCATAAGCGTGTATTACTTTTGCAACTTTATGAGCATCTTCATAGGAAAAATTAGCTTGTTTACAAAGCATATCCTGAACGGCATCAGGTAGCATATCACAATCTATATCTAGCTTAATGGCTAACTGAGCCAATTTTTCTACCATTCTGGTGGTGTCACCATCCTGCATAGCTTGTAAAGATTCACTAGCTAGTTTAAGTCTGTCCGTAGTCCAAAGAATACAGCCTACACTTAGTGATGCAGTTGTTGCTATACCGGCAACGAGAGTGGCGGTACTAGCTAGTCCCTGAGTGGCAACACTATTAGCTACAATTGCACCCGCTTTGGCTGCCATTGCAGTTGTACCATGCGCCGTAAGCCAGTGTGTAATAGCCATTGCTCCTTTGATTATTAAAGCTGATTCTACTATTGGCATAATAATTTACCTCTTTTCTGAATCGTCTAAAATTTGGGATAACGCCTCACCAGAGAACTTATTTTTTAGGCTTCTAGTCATAATCCTGGCAAAAATCATTTCACAAACTACACTGAGAAGCAGTCCAGCAATTATCTGGAATACTAAAGGTAGCCAAGAAAACAATACAAGAGCGACAACAATCTCAAAAATCAATCTAAAAGCTTGAGATTTCTCTAAATTGCGTAAGAACCAATTTGGTTTCATAGTTCCATTCTGTCGAAGCCACTTACAACCAAAGCAGATAAAATCATACTTCTACAGTCATTTCGCTGAGTTACAAATGAGCATAACAAAGCCTTCGTAGGTTTAACAACCCCCAGGAAAACGGATTTATACGGGACTTTTGTTACAAAAACTCAATAAAAAAACGGAAAAGATTCGGATCAAAACTTGGTACAATTTGTGAAACTATTGATTGGTAAAGCTTAATGAATGTAAATGAGGTGTTACAATTCGTCGATCGCCTAGTAGTGGAGAAAAGGGGCAAAGGTCTAGACGATCTTCAAAAGGCTGTGATAGAAGGAACTTGGCAACGACAAACCTACGAAAATATTGCCCAAGAACACCATGCAACAAAAAATCATGTAGCAGATGTGGGTTATCCGTTATGGCAGCTTTTATCAGAACTATTAGGAGAGGATATTAATAAACTGAATTTTCGTTCTACTATGGAAAGATTACGATTAGCTCAATCGCCAATTACTATACAGAGTCATAATACAAATAGCAGTAATAGTTTTAATATTTGCACTAAAGAAAATCAAGATAATCACCGACAAGAAGATGATAAAAATAAGAACTATTACGATTTAACTTTTGCTCCTCAAATTATTAATTTTTATAATAGAATAACTGAACTAAAAACTCTCTCTAATTGGATATTAAATCAAAATATTCGCTTAATTTCTGTATTAGGTTTATCGGGTATTGGTAAAACTACTCTTGTTAAAAAAATTGTTGACTTAAATCTCGAAAAGTTTGAAATTATTATCTGGAAAAATCTCAATTTTCCTAACACTCTAGAATCATCACTTAATGAAATATTAACCACTTGCCATCAAGAACCTCAAGATAATATCAGCGATAAAATCAAACAAGTTTCTGCACTGTTAACCGAGAAAAAATCTCTGATTATTTTAGATGACATCCAAAATCTCTTTATCAGTGGCGAATTAGCAGGTCAATATCAAACCCAATATCTCGACTATCAAAACTGGTTTAAAACCCTCACTGAAAGCCAGCATCAAAGCACCATTATTTTAATCAGTCAAGAACAGTGTCCAGAAATGCACTGTTTATATAAAGAATTATATCCTATCAAATGCTTAGAACTTTCAGGATTAAATAATACAGAAATTCTTGAAAACGAAAATTTGAAAGATCCAGAAAGTTGGACACATCTCATTAACCTATATCAAGGTAATCCAAAATATATTCAAGACGTAACCATCTTAATTAAAGATTTTTTTGATGATAGTGTTGCCGAATTTTTAGCAGAAAACCAACTCATTCTGACCAATCAAATGCGATCGCATTTTAAACAGCTATTCACAAAACTATCCCCTCTAGAACAACAACTAGCCCTGGAATTAAGCAAATTTAAAGAACCTGTCGTTAGGGAAACCTTAAAGCAAAACTTAAACTGGTCATCCACAGACTTTATTAACGCCCTAGAATCTCTGCAAAAACGCTATTTAATCACCAAAATCAAAGCAGATAAAACCCAATTTGATTTGTCCCCAATTTTTAAAGAATACGTCAAAACCCTTGATCAGTAGATTAGTAGATTTTTTGTTTCGCGCAAAGACGGCTCAATTACATATCTGCTAAAGGTTTACTGAAGCCAATCTCTATTCCTGTGAGTCGTGATTTTTGGGCGATCGCTGGTTGATTTTTTGCGGAATTGCGATATAAATGTTATGCTTAACGTAATATATAACACTTGCCTATGCCTCAAAAATATAAAGACCTATTCAAAAACTTAAATCCGTAGTTTTCTCTGTTTCCTGTTTTGCTATTTCAGAATCAAAAAACAAATCTTGATTTTCTCTAACTAAAAAAAAGAGCCGGGATTTCTCCCAGCCCAAAACCTGAAAAGAGGCGATTTCTTACCAATTTCTCTACAATGTTGTAAAATTTCTTGTTGTTGAGATTCGGAAAGATATTGTTGTAGATGTAGCATAAAGATGTCCTAAAAAAATAAACTAAATTCTCTTAGCGGTAGCTGCAATATCGTAAAGAATTTAGTAATTCATTAAAAAAAAAGCCCCAATTCCTATAGGAATCAGAGCTATTCAAAATCAGAATCTATATTGTTGCTAGAATCTGACCAATTTTGTCATATATTTCATTGTCAGAAATGCTTCTAAATTCTCTGTTTTTAACGTAATAATTACCATCAAAAATCATACATTTATCGTGATAATACAAAAATATGTATTTATCGGGATAACATGATACTAATTGTTCTAAATGTGGTTTAATTACTTCATTGAAATATTTAGTATTTTCCGCTAATTTTCTGAATGCTGCTTGAACAGGTGTTTCAGCAGGTTTTCTATCAATCGGCTGTTGTTGAAATTTTCTTACGAACTTGACCATTATTTTTCCTCCAGTTGTAATTTAAAAAAGCTTCTAACCTCATATAGAGATTAGAAGCTATCAAATCAATCAATCAAATATTTAGTGCTGAATTATCCAATTCACACACCTAATAATTCCATCCCCATGACATTGCAAAGGACTACACCAACAAGTTAAGATTACATTTACACCTTCAAGAACTTTAAAGCATATATTCCTAAGATCGATTGTTGTTTCATCAAGTATTCCCTCATTCATCCAAAGTCTAACTTTGTCGTACAAATATTTATCGAACATTTTACAACTTTCAACTCTTTCTTTCTCGCTGCTAACTTTAAATGGATTATGTAAAGGACTTTCTTGTAAACCATAAAACTTATTAAGTCTACCAATATAAATTTTATCTTGACCAATAAAACCGTCACGTTTACCATTGATTACTTTAATCATAATTTCCTTTATTTTATTAATTAATTCACTGCCAGAATTAACTAGCAGTGACGTTAAATTATCTATTCATCTTTATCATTTAGATGATTAGAAATTACTCTCACAAGACTGTCAATATTTGATTGATTAAGCATTTTATTCTTGACTATCAAATCAAATACATAAATCCCACATTCCGCACCCCAAAATGTTACAGAGGGAAATTACGGAGATGAAAATCAAAGGGAGCATCAAAACAAACAGATAAAGTGAAAAAAGGCATTTGAGAAACAGTAAATCACCAAAAATGTCATCAAAATCTATTC
>NZ_JAQMTJ010000164.1:0-20323 GCF_028330815.1 Dolichospermum lemmermannii CS-548 | reverse complement strand
ATCACATTGCTACCCCCCTTAGTCCCCCCTTGTAAAGGGGGGAAACAATAAAAATCCAGTTCCCTCCCCTTTACAAGGGGAGGGTTAGGGTGGGGTAAAAAATATTTGATACATCAACCATAACTTTTCAAACACCCTCTTAGACTGTCTGAATCAGGATAACCAGGATTTAAGGATTAACAGGATGTGATTTTTTATTTAAAGTGGGGTTTTCGGATAATAGAGAAGCTGCTATTACTTAAATAATAAATTATTATTTAAGTAATAGGTTACAAAATAACGTTTTCAATTTGAGAATATTCAATTTATCAATCTGTGCTAGTAATTTTTTCAAAGTTTCAGATTCTTCATTTGAGAATTGATTATCAGAATTTTTTATTAATAAATCATCTTCGTAAGAAATTACTAAAACCTGGAATAATAACTCCTTTTACGATTCACCACTAGAAAAAAACAAAGGTAAAACAAATGCTGTGATAATTCCCGCCAATACAATCACCTCGATTATTTTCATTAATAAACCAACTGCCATAAATTGATTAATTTCTTCTCTAAGATTATTGGAAAAATCATTGAACCAAGCAAGTAAACGACCATACCAGTTAGCAGGGCTATCTTCTGGACGAAATTTCCATGATAATATTGACAGTAATAATGGCACACCACCAACTTTAGCAGACATCAAAACATGAATTGCTAAACAACAAATCATGATTAACCAAGCTATTAAATGAGCATAATACCAACTATGATCAAGTTCTCCTATAGGTAGCCATTCTTCTTTCATCATTCTGCCAGATACTACCGCCAAAACACCAGCGAGTAACATTTTAGTATTTGCTAAACGTTGGAGACTTACCCACCAAATTGGTCTACCAAATTGAGTTAAATTTTGGATAGAGTCTGGTTGTAATAGTCGTCTTTTTCCAGCATGAAAACTATAAACAGCAAAAAATGGCAGTAAAATCAAGAAAAATACTGCCAATGTCCCATGAATATCCTGTATAGGATTGATTTTAGGAATTGGGATATATCCAAATCTTTTATCAAAAGTGTTGTACACTAAGAATCCACTAATAATTGCGCCAATGACTAAAATCCCGCTGACACCATGCAGGATTCTGAATATTAATGGTTGATAGGGGGCTGAACGGTTCATAGATTGATGTAGTAAGTTTGAAGAAGGGTAATTTTGTTGTAAATACGCCATGAAAATATATAATATCCTAAAGAGTAACTAGAGAAGAGTGCATTAATGGTTGAAATTATACATTTTACAGGATTTATTAAAGGCGTAACCTATAAAACTTGCTTAGGTGAAAAATTAAATGAAATTAATATAGATAGTTTTGATGTCAATCAAGCAAGTAGTTATGGATTAATAAAGTCATCTATAACTGAGATTGCTTATTCTAAATGGGTTTCACCTAAAAGAACTAGAAGTTATCCTTTTGCGAGAATATATACTACATATAATTCATCTAAAATTATTACTATTATTCCAGTAATTAAAGATGAAGGTAAAGATGGAGATAGAGATGTAATTCAATACTCCACAATTTCATGGATGAATTTACTAAATATTTATATTGTGCTTGCTTATTATGAAACAGCCCAGAAAAGTAATAAAAAAGGACAGCTAACCAAAGATAAACTTTCCAATCAAAAGTTTAATGATGAATTTGTAAAAGCTCAAATTAACGAAATACTAGCATATCGTCAAAGTGCTTTACACTGGAATAAAAATTTATTTGAAGAAAGGTTTTCATCAATTTTTGAAAAAGCACTAAACTCTTACGATTCTATTGCTAGTCAAACTGGAGTAGTTATTCACTCACGAATAAGCATGGATAACTATTTACAAAAAATTATTTTTGAGTTTGAAGAATTTAAAAATATTTCTCTTAAAGGTTCTCAAAGTGCCAGTAAACGAGAAGCTATGACTTCTCATAAAATGGAATATTTAGAAGATGGACTAAAAGCAACTTTTAGTATTGAGAATTATTTAGGAGGAGTTTATCACTTGACTGCTGATGAAATATTTGTTTATAATAATGACTATATAATTCAAGAATCCAAAAATTCTTCAAAAGAATCTTTACCTAAACTTCCTGATATTCAAGATGGTTTATTTAAGTTAATTTTATTTTCCAACCTAGATTCTTTAAGACTGAATGGAGAACCAGTTGATTTTCTAACAAAATTAAAGCTTACTGGAAAAAATGTAGTTGGTTCTATTATTTTTCCTGATGCAACAGTGGAAGAACTAGATAACTTTTTACAAGCTAACAAGACAATTTTTACTAAAAAGCAAAAACAGATTATCGGAAAGTTGGCTTTAGAAGCAGAAAATAATCAAAAATTAAAAATACAAGTTTCTGGTAATTCCAAAATATAATGTCGTTATGATAAAAAGTCCTCTCCGTTATCCTGGTGGAAAATCAAGAGCAATTAAAAGCATCGCTGAATGTCTCCCAAAAAAGTTTTCTGAATTTAGAGAACCCTTTGTTGGTGGTGGTTCAGTATTCATCTATCTTAAACAAAAATTTCCTCATCTCCAGATTGCTATTAACGATTTAAACCCAGAATTATATCTATTTTGGCATTTTGTAAAATCTGATTTATCAAAATTAGTTTCCGGAGTTTGGCAAATTAAAAAAACCTCCCAAGATGGAAAATTACTCTTTGCCAAATTAGCTCATGTAGATGTTAACACCTTATCTGATTTAGAAAGAGCAGTGCGCTTTTTTGTTCTTAACAGAATTACATTTTCGGGAACTATAGAATCAGGAGGTTTCTCCCTAGAATCTTTTCATAAAAGATTTACTAACTCATCAATAGATAGACTGGAAAAATTAGAACATATACTAACACAAGATGTGAAAATCACCAACTTAGATTATAGTCATCTAATTAATGAACCAGGAAAAGACGTATTTATATTTTTAGATCCTCCTTATGTTAAAGCCGAAAAATCTAAATTGTATGGTAAAAAAGGAGATTTACATATAGGATTTGATCATCAAAGACTTGCACAAATATTAAAGCAATGTCCCCATAACTGGTTAATAACCTATGATGATTGCCCAGAAATTAGAGAAAATTTTCAATGGGCAAATATCATTGAATGGGAATTACAATATGGCATGAATAACTATAAACAAAAAAAAGCCGAAAAAGGTAAAGAACTATTCATTAGTAATTATGAAATAAAACCAAAACCCGAAAAATCTCTTCCTTCTCTACCTCTGTGACCTCTGTGCCTCTGCGGTTCGTTCTCATTCCATAAAATATCCACTAACAGCGATAGCGCGAAACAAAAAGCCATTTTTCGGTAAAATCAAATTCAACATCATAAAAAACCCGAACAATGGATTTTACTATTTGGTCTAACTTACTCAAACAATTATTAGAACGTCAATCATTATCCCGCACTCAAGCCGCAGAATTGATGCAAGGATGGATAAATGAAACAATTCCCCCAGAACTATCAGGGGCGATTTTAATGGCCTTAAACTTCAAAGGCGTTTGTGCAGAAGAATTAACAGGAATGGCCGAAGTCTTAAAATCCCTGTCTTCCGTACCCATAAACAAACGTGAGCATACCCCATTTGTCCCGTTAATTGATACTTGTGGTACAGGTGGTGATGGAGCATCAACCTTTAATATTTCCACCGCTGTCGCCTTTGTAGTGGCTGCTGCTGGTGTACCTGTCGCTAAACATGGTAGTCGTTCAGCCTCCAGTCTTACAGGCAGCGCCGATGTTTTAGAAGCACTGGGAGTAAACTTGACTGCTGCGAGTGAAAAAGTCCAAGCAGCAGTGCAAGAGGTAGGAATTACATTTTTATTTGCCCCTGGTTGGCATCCAGCCCTGAAAGCAGTTGCCCCATTACGGCGGAATCTCAAAGTGCGGACTGTGTTTAATTTACTTGGACCTTTGGTAAATCCCCTGAATCCCACCGGTCAGGTAATTGGTGTTTTTGATCCTCAACTGATAGAAACCGTTGCTGAAACCTTAAATCTCTTGGGGACACAAACAGCAATGGTTCTTCATGGGAGAGAAAAATTAGATGAAGCTGGTTTAGGCGATATTACCGATTTGGCGATCTTAAAAGATGGTAAAGTATTGTTAACTACTGTTGATCCCCAAGAAGTCGGTGTCACACCTGCCCCCATTACCGCCGTCAAAGGTGGTAACGTTCAAGAAAATGCGGTGATTCTGCAAGAAGTTTTGCAAGGGAAAGGAACACAAGCGCAACAGGATATAGTGGCGTTAAATGCTTCCCTGGCATTGCAAGTAGCAGGTGCAGTTCCCTGGCTAAATCATGCTCAAGGAGTGACTTTAGCTAAAGAAATTTTACAAAGCGGTAGCCCTTGGACAAAGTTGGCACATTTAGTGGAATTCCTGGGGGATTAGCTTCTGAGTGGGCTTGGGGACGAAATTCCACAACGTTACGTTTGATAGTTACATCGTAATTACCGAAAAAGTCATGTCCTAAAAGTCCTGTGTCTAATTCTGTCCCAGCGATCGCTACTGGGACTTTATTTACCGTCATCCCCCCAACTTCCATAGAATCAAGATAGCCAATGGGGAATTCCACAGCCTTAGCGCTGGCCGTATTCGCTTTAGCTTTTCCTACCGTTACCACTCCTAAAGCCGCTGCTATCTTTTGGGTGATTACAGTCCCACTAGCTCCCGTATCCACAATCATCTCAAATCGCTGTGTACCGTTGAAAGTAACTTCAATAATTGGTGTACCACCAATTCGCCGCTTAATTGGGGCAATAAATACCTCATTATTGCGGGGGAGGATAGTTGATGACGGGAAACTAGGCTTAGATAAGGATGGTTTTAGGGTTTTGACAGAGGAACGGGGGGGAACTATGCCATGACTCTGTGGCTGAGGAACATCAATGACAACCGATTGCGGTTGAGTTAAAGAAGATGCTAAATTTTTGGGGTAGGCTTTGCGACGAGCAAAGGCAATTTGACGGCGATATTCACCGATTTGGCGTTGAGCAAAGGCAAAATTGCCACTATCACGGCGGACTTGCTTCATGAGAGCGATCGCATCTTGCAACTGACTCACTACCAAATTCCAATCATCCACAGACACAGCAGATTGGCTGATACTTTTAGCACCAGCAGCTTTATCTAGTGCCATTGCCAAAGGACTTAATTGGGTGGGAGAAGATTCTCGTGGCGTTGATTTCGGACTAGCTAACAATTGTTGACGTTGACGGGGAGAGTGGATGGCTGCCAAACTCCCAGTTGACAAAGATTGCTTAGATTCATCAGTTGTCGTTGTCTGCTGATCTTGATCACAGGCAACAGTCAAAACCGCTAAACTAACGGAACAAAAAATGAGGGCTGTCCGGGACAAAAAAGACTGAAGCATAGTGAATGTTTTAACCGCCCTGGCTGCTCTTCCCAAGTGTACTCCTCCCACCCAATTAAAGATGCGTGACTATTGAATCATTTTAAAATTAAAGTTTTGATGAAGAATTTTTGGTGATTTTATATACATATATACGATTTATATGATTTTTTTTGTGAAAAATTGTATAGTAACTACGGGAAGGTTCTGAGTTTTCGATCAACAATATGAATATATTGTCTGTCTGGCATTACCAGATATTATAAGGGAAATGCCGAAAACCCTTGAAGATGTAACTGACTTAGGAAGCTACATCTGTGCTTTAGACAAGGGATGAAGGCTAGAGGCTTTCCTTTATATACGAGTAGAGGTATTAACCATGTCTAGCGCAGTTTTAATTGATTTTGGTCAAATTTATCAAGTTCGAGGCAACAAGGTTGCTTCTGCTGCAAAATTTGATGAAATTACTTCACGTTTAAAAAAAGCATCAAGAGAGATCAAGACTGAATGGAACAATTTTTCTTCTGAACAACGTGATTACTTAACAGATTTTGCCTACTCTTTCATTGAACCAACGCAGGAAGCTACAGGGTTTTTGGATATCCTCAAATCAAAAATTTATTTGCTTTTTTTGAATCTTACCTCCCAAAGAGAATCTTTTGATGCTTGTGTTGATGCTATTGATTTCTTGGTTGATACAATTCTTGATTGTATTGAGCAAGATGATCCCGGCTATCAGGCTGTTTTATCTGATACTTTAGAGGAATTGCGTTTAAATTACGAACGGATTCCAGAAGTAAAGCCGGAGGATAGTAGTGCCTGGTTGCGAAATATATTCGATAAGGCCATTGCCGAAGTTTGAGATTAGTCTTGTTAAACTTGTTAAAACTCACTACAAAAAAAATAAAAGAGCTAGAGATTCATTTGAGACTTTGATACAAAAGTATATAGAGACTCTTGCAAAAGATCCGCTTTTTGATGAATCAGATAGCGAGAATTTTCCTAAGGGTGCTTACAAACCAGATTTTGAATTTAGAAAAATTCGGTTTTTAATGCCGGAACTTCAAGGTGCTTCTCGTCAAGGCAGATTTATGTATGTTGTTCATCAAGCTTCTTGTTCTGTCTATCCTATATGGGTTTATACCCATGAAGAATATCCGAAAAGACCTAGCGATCAGGAATTGAAAGAGCAATTTGCAATTATAGAAGAAATGAATATTGTAGATGTAGATTCTCCACCTTCATAAACCATGAGAAGATATACCTGTGCTGTCTTCTAAAAAAATAATTTATAGAAGATATAAAACCCTTTTTTCTCTCCAATTACTAATTACAAATAATCTATGCCCCTATCTGACGCAATACCTGCTCTACTTGTCCTAGCAGATGGCTCTATTTATCGCGGTTGGTCTTTCGGAGCGACAGGAACTGCCATTGGCGAAATCGTGTTCAACACTGGTATGACCGGATATCAAGAAGTATTAACCGATCCTAGTTACTGTGGTCAAATTGTCATTTTTACCTATCCCGAATTAGGTAACACTGGCATTAATCCCGAAGACGAAGAATCAAATCAACCTCATGTTAAGGGAGCGATCGCTCGGAATATTTGTCATAAACCCAGCAATTGGCGTTCCACCCAATCCCTCCCCAACTACCTCCAACAGCACCAAATTCCAGCTATTTACGGCATAGATACCCGCGCCCTCACCCGGAAAATTCGCACCTTTGGGGCGATGAATGGCGGCATTTCCACAGCAATTCTCGACGAAGCAGAATTGTTAGAAATGGTACAAGCTGCTCCCAACATGACAGGCTTAAACCTAGTCAAAGATGTCACCACACCAACCGTTTACGAATGGCTGGAAGCCACAACAGCCCCTTGGGAATTCAATTCCGCAGCAGTGGCTAAAATTGGCGAAACCTTCACCGTCGTCGCCCTAGACTTTGGTGTCAAGCGGAATATCTTGCGTCGTCTAGCCAGTTATGGATGTCGCGTCATAGTTGTTCCTGCCGATACACAACCAGAAGAAATTCTCAAATACAATCCAGATGGTATTTTCCTCTCCAACGGACCAGGAGACCCCGCCGCCGTCACAGAAGGTATCAACACCACAAGAGCCTTACTAGACAGCCAAAAACCCATATTTGGCATTTGTATGGGACACCAAATTTTAGGTCATGCTCTCGGTGCAGAAACATTTAAACTAAAATTTGGACATCGGGGTTTAAATCAACCTGCTGGTTTACAAACAAGAGTGGAAATTACCAGCCAAAATCACAGTTTTGCTCTTGATCCAGACTCCTTACCAACTGCTACAGTCGAGGTCAGCCACTTGAACCTCAATGATCTGACAGTAGCTGGAGTCCGTCACAAGACCCTACCTGTGTTTTCTGTTCAGTATCACCCAGAAGCCAGTCCTGGACCCCATGATGCTGATTACTTGTTTGAGCAGTTTGTACTAAAAATGCAAGCAGCACGTCAAGGCGCAATCGCCTAACTTGAGGATAAAAACGTCATGATGGATATTGGTAATTAGTAAAAATTTTTGCCAGTCCCCAACATAGACAAATTGCTCAAAAACCATCTACACTAGAACGTTTACTTTTAGTAAAAAGAACGAGGAGAAAATCATAGCTGAACCACTGAATCTAACCGTGAGCCTGAGAGGTACACGCGAAGTCCGCGATAGCTGTCAGCTATTCCGCCTCACAGGTTTATTAGACGCTTTCTCTGAGCCAACATTCATTAAAGTAATCGGCAGTAAAATTGAGGACGGTCCAAAAAACATCATTTTGGATCTTTCACAGATCGACTTTGTGGACAGTTCTGGCTTAGGTGCGCTCGTAAGACTAGCCAAACTGGCTAAACCTGAACCAGATGGTGAAGGCAGTTTCCAAATTGTCAGTAATGCCCGTGTAACCCAAACGGTTAAGCTTGTTCGTTTAGAAAAATTTCTCTCCTTACAACTTACAGTTGAAGCAGCCCTAGAAAACATCCCCTCTGCGGCTTGATTGCTTAAATGGAAAATCTAAATTAGGCTGTCCGATGTCAAATCTGGATAGCCTAATTTTTGGATATAGTAGGGAATGGAGTTGAAAGTCTTTTAAGTGCATACTGTTATATCAGGGAATAACCCTTATTTAATGTATTATGTTGAGAGTTAAATATAATTTAAGTTGTTTTAGATAATGCCGGCAAAAATTGTCTCCCGATGTAGTGCTTTTTTAAGGAATGATTAATCTGTGAAGTCCAAGGAGGAAACAGGCGAACACGAAGAAGATGAAACCGCTACACAGCATTCATCAGATATTTTCCCGTGGTTGGTAAATGCGACGCAACTGCCCCAGCAAATATCCCCAGCCCAAATAAAACAGATATCTCCTTCAGCTTTAGCCTACTTGGGGGATGCAATTTATGAATTATATGTTAGAATGTTTTATCTGTGGCCACAACAACGACTAGACAACTACCATCGTTCCGTCGTGGATCAGGTAAGAGCAGAAACACAAGCGCTACATTTGCGAATGTTAACTCCTTACTTGAGGAGTAACGAATTAGAAATTGTTCGCAGAGGTCGTAACTCTGCTACGAGTCGTCATAAACGACTGAATCCCGAAATTTATCAACAGGCAACTAGTTTAGAAACCCTAGTTGGCTACTTATATCTTACTGATTACCCCCGTTTAACCGAGCTATTACAAAAACTTCCCCTAGAGAAATAGTGAGAAGCTACATCTGGCGATTGTTACTGATTTGTAATTGTTCATTAAATTGATGTCATCGGGCTGTTCCCTCATTTAAATCAAACCTCAATACTGTTATGACAAGTCAACCAAAGAAAAGTAATTCTGGCGGACAACCAAAACGTGGTCAGCCAGTGAAAATCAAGGGCAAACGCGTTGTCCCTCAACCTAGCCGTAATCAAGGCAAAAGTGATGGTAAACCCATTTCTGCTAAACCTCGCTCTCGCTACGGTTCTGAACAATCCCCAGAAGTGAAAGTAGATAGAGAAGGTAAATCTTATTCTGCTAAACCTCGCACATCTCGCTACGGTTCTGAACAATCCCCAGAAGTGAGAGTAGATAGAGAAGGTAAATCCTATTCTGCTAAACCTCGCTCTCGCTACGGTTCTGAACAATCCCCAGAAGTGAGAGTAGACAGAGAAAGTAAGTCATTTTCCGTGAAACCCCGCACATCTCGCTACGGTTCTGAACAATCTTCAGAAGTGAGAGTAGACAGAGAAAGTAAGTCATTTTCCGTGAAACCCCGCACATCTCGCTACGGTTCTGAACAATCTTCAGAAATCGCATTACCAACGGGCGGTAAATCCTTCACTGCTAGATATCGTCCCTCTTCCCAATTTTCCGAGCAATCCTCAGAAATCACACCCACAGAAGAAACTGATCTAATCTATGGTCGTCATCCAGTTTTGACTGCCTTGGAAAATGAACACAGTATCAACCGTCTTTGGATTACTACTCGTCTCCGTTATGATCCCAGATTTCATCATTTGATTTTGCAAGCCAAAGATAATGGCGCAGTTATTGATGAAGTTGAACCAATGCGGTTAGACCAAATTACTGGTCGGGCAAATCACCAAGGAATAGCGGCTCAAATTGCTCCTTATTCTTATATTGAACTAGAGGATCTGATTAGCAACGCTAAAGCTGTGACTGATCCTGTAATTGTAGTTGCTGATGGTATTACTGATCCCCACAATTTAGGTGCAATTATTCGCACAGCAGAAGCGATTGGCGCTCACGGTTTGGTGATTCCTCAAAGAAGGGCAGCGGGAATTACTTCTACGGTGATGAAAGTCGCAGCAGGGGCATTAGAAACCTTTCCTGTATCTAGAGTTGTCAACCTTGGTCGCGCTTTAGAACAGTTAAAAGAAGAAGGCTTTTGGATTTATGGAACTGCGGTTACAGGTAGCGAACCATTACAAAGTGTTAAGTTTAGCGGACCTGTGGTTTTAGTCGTGGGTGGTGAAGGCGAAGGTCTGGGGATGTTGACACAACGTTCTTGTGATGTTTTGGTGTCCATTCCCTTACAGGGCAAGACTCCTAGCCTCAATGCTTCGGTGGCAACTGGTATGGCACTTTACGAAATTTATCGCCAAAAATCTCAAAATACACTGTATCTTGATAAACTACAGACAATTGCTTTGAAAAAACAATAGTACAGTTACTGATTTCGTAGACAAATATCCACGAAATCAGTGAATATAAACAATGTAAAAGACAATAAATCCAACCTATTTTCACACATCCAGTCACACGTTTATAAATCGGCGAAAACCATGAAAACGATTTGGCATAACTTCCAAGAGGGGTTGATTAATACATTCAATGGACTCGGCCTTGCTTGGTGGGTAGAAATTGTCACACAAAATCCCAGTTGTACATACTACTTTGGTCCATTTTTCAGTTCTGTGGAAGCTACTAAAGCCAGCAATGGCTATATAGAAGATTTGGAAATTGAAGGAGCGCAGGGAATTATAGTGAATATCAAACGCTGTAAACCTACTGTTTTAACAATTGCTGAAGATTTGGGGGAATGGATTGACCGTAAAGTAAAGCCTGTCTTTAGCGGTCAAATTTAGTCTAATCAACAATTCCAGAGGCTGTTATCGTTCCTGGGCTAATCCTGGGAACGAACTATGGCTAATTTAAACTTCGATTATTTGGGGGTTGGTTACTAACCAACTATCAATGTCTCCTAATAACTGTTGGGGTATTTCCCAAGGAAAGAGGTGGGCTGTGTTGGGGTAACATTGCCATTGAGAGTTTTTGATGTGTCGGGCTGTTTCTAAACTGGCATCAGCGGTAATGTGGCGGTCTTGTTCACCAGCAAGCACTAGGCTAGGACATTGGATTTGCCAAAGGTCGGGGGTGCGATTATAACCTGCTCTCATGGCACTGTAGAGGGCGTTTGTAGCTGCTGATGAGGTTTGTAAGTAGGCTGGTAGGGCATCCCTAGCTATGTAATTGTATGCTGTGGATGTGTGTTGTTGAATTAAGTAGCGAAAGAGCGATCGCTTGCCGAAAGTATCAATATTCCATTGCCAACTGGGTTTTATATAGTTCAATATACCAGCAATGCCTGTATAAATATTGTCTTGCCAAGAAATTCGGGGATGATTGCCCCAAGGTCTAGCGGCTGTGGCTACTAAAATCAAGCCTGTCACCCGTTGCGGTAGGCGCATGGCCAGTTCCATGGCTAAAATGCCTCCTAGCGACCATCCCAATAATAAACATTTTTCTATTTTCAATTGGTCTAATAGGGCTTCTAGGTCGTCCAAATGGTCTTGCATCTCAAATTTGCCCTGAAACCGACTTTTGCCATATCCACGCAAATCTGGGGCAATGGTTTGGTAGCGTTTTGATAGATGATTGGTAAAGATAGAGAGGCTACGTCCCGAACCAGGATGACCATGTAAACCAAGGATGGGAAATCCTTGACCTTGGATGTAGAAGTTAAGTGGTACAACCATAAATCCTGATTGTAAGTTCTATTTTTCGATATAACCCCTTCTTCAATAAAATAGGAATTGAGAAGCGAAAAGTTATCCTCATCACTTCTCATAAGACTACTCCTTACACTTATTGCAATTAGAACAGTTAACCAATACGTGCCACCTCTAGCTAAAGGTGCAGATTTATTGGCAACAACCATAAAACTGGTATAAATTATTGCTTAACCATCAGATTTTATTGTTTACCTTGCAATATTTCTTCCACTTCTGTGAGTTTCACTGGTCCAGAAAAATTTGGACTGGTCATAATAAAAGATGGTGTGCCACCCAATCCTAATTGTTGGGCTAATAATAGGTCTTTTTGGATGGATTTATTAGCTAATTTGCGATCATTGCCAAATTTTGTGAGGTTTAAATTGAGCTTTTTAGCAGTGTCTAAATATAAAGTCTCACCCAATTGTTTTTGGTTGGTAAACAAGGCATCATGATATTCCCAAAACTTACCTTGTTGATATGCTGCCCAAGCTACTGTAGCTGCGGGTAATGCTTGATCATGAATTTGATAAAGGGGAAAATGCTTATAAACTAAGGTGAATTTATTTGGATATTTTGCCAATAAATCTTTGAGTGTTTGATGGGCTTCGGCACAATAAGGACATTCAAAATCTGAAAATTCTATCAATACGGTTTTTGATTTGGTTGCACCAATTGTGGGAGAATCACCAATTACAGATTGAGGATTTGTTTGAAAATCATTGATAAATTTTTGTCGTGATTGTTGTAGTTTCTCTTGCTGTTGCTGCTGGTATATTTCTACAGATTTAATAATGATTTCGGGATTTTTGCGGATAATTTCTAAAACTTGTTGTTCTAGTTGGGGGTTGATTTTGGTATCAGCTTGGACAGGAAGTGACCAGGTTAATATCAAGCCGATTAAGCTAACAATTGCTAAATTTCGGAAATGAGTCAAAATTTTGAACATTTTTTTTCAAGGTATAGCACTAGCAATGTGATTTTATCAAGTAGCGGATAAAACAGCAATTATTTCAAGTTTCTGAAATAATGCCTTTAGTTAATATACATTTTTTAAATTAAAGTTTACATAGAATTTAATTCTGGACAAAATTTATCAGTAAATATCCCAATCGAATAGGAGTGCTATAACAGTTATGTTAATCAGTTGGCTTTATCTGATAGCAGCAATTATTTTTGAAGTTTCTGGTACAACTTGTATGAAACTGTCAGAAGAATTTACCAAAATTATCCCCTCAATTTTTATTTTTGTATTTTATGGACTTTGCTTAACGTTTTTAACTCTTTCTCTGAGGACAATTCCGGTGAGTATAGTTTATTCTATTTGGGCAGGTTTTGGTACTCTGATAATTGCTACTATTAGCGTGATTTGGTTTCATGAGTCTTTTACGCTGGTAAAAATTATCTCTATGTCTTTTATAATTATCGGTATTATTGGTTTAAATTTGGCTGAGTAAAGGGCAGAGGCAGGGGGAAATAATTACTAACAACCACTGACAACTAACAACTGACAACTGTACGGGCGAAGCATTTGGAGAAATATTTTTGGCAATGACTGATAATTTATCTTCCAAATGCTTCGCCCCTACTAACAACCAACAACTGTACGGGCGAAGCATTTGGAGAAATATTTTTGGCAATGACTGATAATTTATCTTCCAAATGCTTCGCCCCTACTGACAACCAACAACTGTACGGGCGAAGCATTTGGAGAAATATTTTTGGCAATGACTGATAATTTATCTTGCAAATGCTTCGCCCCTACTGACAACTGACAACTGTACGGGCGAAGCATTTGGAGAACTATTTTTGGCAATGACTGATAATTTATCTTCCAAATGCTTCGCCCCTACTAACAACTGACAACTGACAACAACTAGAAACTTGAGTGAATACAAAAATAAATTATGAACAGTAAAATTTTGGCAACATCTGTATTTTTACTCACAGTCAGCTTATCAGGTGCAGTTCAAGCTGCAAGTTATGAGGATATTAGGCAGTTATTGGCAAATAAACAATGTCCAAAATGTCTTCTTGGTAATGCTGGGTTAGTAATGGCTGATTTAGCTGGGGCAAATTTAAACGGTGCAAATCTTGCGGGTGCGAATTTAAGTCGGGCAAATTTGGCTGGTGCGGATTTGCGGGGTGCAAATTTAAGCGGTGCGAGTTTATTTGGTGTAAATTTAAGTGAGGCTAAACTTAGCGGTGCAAATTTAAGCGGTGCTGATTTAAGAGATACTTATTTAATGAATGCTGAATTGAAAGGTGCGAATATTACAGGTACAAATTTTCAAGGTGCGGTAGGAATACCTTCGCAAATTGCTAAATCAGAAGATTTTTATGCTTGGGGTGTAGCAGCAGCAGAAAAGGGGAATCTTAAACCAGCTATTGATTATTTTAGCCAAGCGATCGCACTTAAACCAGACTATGCTGGGGCATATTTAGCCCGTGGTGTCGCTAGTTACCAAAGTTTAGATAGAAAAAACGCTTTAGAAGATGCCCAAAAAGCAATAGAACTATTTGAAAAAGAAAAGAATAGTGAAGGAACACAAACAGCCAAAGCATTTATTTTAGAATTAAAAACCCCTTACACAGAAACAGTGAATACAGGTAAACCTAGCTTTATGGATTTTGCGGGTAGTCTAGGTTCAGTCTTATTACAATTTTTGCCCTTCTAATACCCAGTTCATTAATCTATCATTATCTGCGGTTAATGATTATGAAAATCTTGTTCTATGCAGCTTCGTCTTAACTTAGGATACTAACTAAGAAGCAATAATGGCACAGAAGGGAAAAAGATAAATGTCAGAAAATCTTAGAAGTAAAGCTATCACACAAGGGGTACAAAGATCGCCTAATCGCGCCATGCTTAGGGCTGTAGGTTTTGAAGATGCAGATTTTAACAAAGCCATTGTCGGTGTAGCCAATGCCTATAGCACCATTACCCCTTGTAACATGGGGATAAATGAACTGGCACAAAGGGCGCAAACCGCGATTAAAACCGCTGGTGCAATGCCCCAAGTTTTCGGGACAATTACCATTAGTGACGGCATTTCCATGGGAACAGAAGGGATGAAATACTCCCTCGTTTCACGGGAAGTTATCGCTGATTCCATAGAAACAGTCTGTACTGGGCAAAGTATGGACGGTGTATTAGCAATTGGTGGCTGTGACAAAAATATGCCAGGGGCAATGTTAGCCATGGCGCGGATGAATATCCCTGCTATCTTTGTTTACGGTGGTACAATCAAACCCGGACACTATGAGGGTAAAGATCTAACCGTTGTCAGTTCCTTTGAAGCCGTTGGTCAATACAGTGCTGGTAAAATTGACGAAAATGAACTGTTAGCAGTTGAACGCGGTGCTTGCCCCGGTGCGGGTTCATGTGGAGGGATGTTTACAGCCAATACCATGTCTTCAGCTTTTGAAGCCATGGGCATGAGTTTACCCTACTCCTCCACCATGGCTGCTGAAGATCCAGAAAAAGCCGACAGCACCGAAAAATCAGCCGTTGTCCTCGTTGAAGCTATACGAAAACAAATATTACCTCGGCAAATTATCACCCGCAAATCCATAGAAAACGCCATTTCCGTGATTATGGCTGTGGGTGGTTCTACTAATGCAGTATTACATTTTCTAGCGATCGCCCGCGCTGCTGGTGTTGAACTAATTTTAGACGACTTTGAAACCATTCGCGGTCGTGTTCCCGTCATCTGTGATTTAAAACCCAGTGGTAGATATGTAGCCACCGACCTACACAAAGCCGGTGGTATTCCCCAAGTCATGAAAATGCTATTAGCCCATGGCTTGCTGCATGGTGATTGTATCACCATTTCCGGGCAAACAGTCGCCGAAGTCTTAGCAGATATCCCCGCAGAACCACGGACAGACCAAGACGTAATTCGTCCTTGGCATAACCCTATGTATGCCCAAGGACACCTAGCCATTCTCAAAGGCAACCTGGCCATAGAAGGGTCAGTAGCCAAAATTACCGGAGTCAAAAAGCCTGTAATTACAGGACCCGCGAGAGTATTTGAATCGGAAGAATCCTGTTTAGAGGCAATTCTCGCCAAAAAAATCCAAGCTGGGGATGTTATCGTTATCCGCTACGAAGGACCAAAAGGCGGACCCGGTATGAGAGAAATGTTAGCCCCCACCTCCGCTATTATTGGGGCTGGTTTAGGTGACTCTGTAGGCTTAATTACCGACGGACGCTTCTCCGGTGGTACTTACGGCATGGTAGTCGGTCACGTTGCCCCAGAAGCGGCTGTAGGTGGTAACATCGCCTTAGTAGTAGAAGGTGATAGCATTACCATAGATGCCAATGCCCGGTTGTTGCAACTGAATGTATCAGCAGCAGAATTAGCTACTCGTCGCGCAAATTGGCAACCACTTCCACCCAGATATACGAAAGGGGTACTGGCAAAATATGCCAAACTTGTAGCTTCCAGTAGTGTGGGTGCAGTAACAGATTTGGACTTATTTGCTAATTAGTAATTATATGAGATCCCCAACTTCTTTGAGAAGTCGGGGATCTGAATTTAATTAAGATATTTGAAGATTATGCAGCTAAATTCAAACTTATCAGCAACAGTTACTCAACGTTGGCAAATATTGAAAAATGGTATTAATCAAAATTTAGATTCTTTCACTCAATCTATACAACAACAAGCGACAAAAACAACTGATAATACTAAAGATTATTTAGAAAATAATTGGCACAATGTCGAGAGAATTACTAATAATACATCAGGAGTAATTCAAAAAACTATTAATACATCTGTGCATGATTTTTTATCACAATATCCCTGGTTTTTCCAAGTATTAGAAATATTCACATGGGGAATAAATCACCCTGTCAGGGGTGGAATAATTTTATTATTTACAATTGCAGTGATTTGGAGTATCATTAAAGCAATTGTTAGAATCATAGAAACTGCCAGTTGGTCAATTTTAAAAATTCCTTTTATATTACTACAAAAATTATTAAAATCTCTTTGGATAACATTTCCTAAAGTGGGAATTTTCGGCATTGGGAAAATTCAAAGTAAACAGCAACGGTTAGCTGAAATTTCCCAGCGTTTAGAAGTTATTCACAACGAACAAAAAGCACTATTACAAGAAGCTGCTAAACTCATGAAATCAGATACAGATAATGCTAACGGTCAGGAGACATCTGTTTAATTATCTCATCTTCTTGACCAGATACAAAATTAGCAAACCGGACTGCTAAAGGTGGTACAAGGAGAAAAGGACTACTAAAACCGGAAAATATATGTAGTCCTGAAAATTCAGAAATAGCACCAATTAAAGGCAATTTATCCTGAGTAAATGCCACTAAACAATGATGCCATGTTCCTGGTAAATTTCCTAAACTTGGTAATATGTTCGTAATACTTTCTCGTAACCATTGTTCACTTGCTGTTGAGTTAATTTCCGCTTGCGGATTTGTTAAAACCCGGCTAATTTGACCTATGCGTAAACTCCCGTCCAGAAATTGCACCACACCAGCATCTAAAATTGGTGATACTATTTCATGATTCGGATTATCCCATAATTCATCAATTTGAGTAGATTCTGCTTCTAGTTCATATCTTTGCAAATTTGCGGGTGATACTAAGCTATGTAATTGAATATCTGTAGATGGTATTTCAATGATTTCTGCATGAGAAAAATATATTTTCGCAGCAATACCCATTGATTTTAGTAGTTTACGAGTAATTCCCCCAGCACAAATCACAACATTATCACTATGAAAAGTATTAGTATTTGTTTTCACACCTGTACATTTTTTCATAGAAGTAGTTACTAATTCTCTAAATTCCCCAAATTGGATTTCTCCTCCTAAATTTACCATTGCTTGAATGTAAGCTTGGGTAGTTTTTTCTGGGTGAACATGACCATGTTTAACAGTTAATGCACCAGATATAGCTTCGGGGTTTAAAAAAGGTTCTAATTCACAAGCTTCTTGAATACTAATTAAATGCGGAGGAATAACAACATCTTGATAAGATTTAGCCATTGTTTCGGGATTAATATCTACGGAAATAGTCATTAATAAATTTAATTCCCGAAATTGAGTATCTGCATTTAATTCTTCTGATAATATCCGATGACGGGTTAACCCTTCTCTAGATAATTGTTTTGTAATTGCTGTTGTTGCTGACCAAAAACTAATGCCACCATAACTATAACGGGTAGCATTTTGGGGTGTTTGGTATTGTTCCAACAAAAGTACAGAAAATCCAATTTTTGTTAATTCATAAGCAAGTGCAGCCCCAGTAATTCCCGCACCAATAATAATCCAGTCGTAAGTTTTCATAATTTAGTAAAAATGTATATTGCACATGAATTATTAAATGTTTTATTCATTTTAATGAAAGCAAGAATTCTTTTGTCAGAAATTCATCAGCGATTTTTCCATCAGTGGGTAAGTATATACAAACTTGAATATCTAACTCTTTTAAAAACTTGCACATCAATGGTCCAACATCTTGCCATTGTAAATTACCAAGTCCACAACCTAAAGCCGACATTGCCAAAGATTTTATACCTTGTTGTTTATAATTATCCTGAATCCATTTTAACACCAATCCACTTGTCTCAGAGTAGTTACTCAACTACGTAGAAGTTTTGCTTGTATACTAGGACTTAAGCAACTGAGCTTTACGCTTACCTGGAAAGGGTGTAAAGTCTATTTATAATTCCTAGTGTTGATGACTCAGCAGCTTACAATTAAATAGACTGAAATTATAAATATCATAACTGCTTGACAACGCTTTCAATTAAACTATTTCAGAGTATTTAAAACGATGAATATGCAAGAACAACCTAACGGTGCAGATAATAAACGCGCTGACAAGACAGAAATCGCTCTGCATCTAGATTCTGAATTAATAGAGCAAATCCAACATCTCACTAATGACCCCAGTAAAGTGATTGAAGTGGCTATCCGTCAATGGTTACGCGGTGATTTCACCAGAGATGATGAGTTAACACGTACACCCCTACGCACACCCGTTCCCCCTCGTGGTGAATGGAATGATTAAAATCATCCGACAAGTGTCAACAAATAATAAGAAATGTAAAATTTAATGCCTTGAATGCCATAAAGGTCAAAAATCCACAGTTTAAAAATGGGAAAGCTGTAAAAGTTTATGCCAGAATTCAAGTAGCGTTAGTTTGACACTCCCCGTGTCTTTAGACCGGGGGGTGTCAATAAACAGAATTACCAGAAATATTCGCCGAACACTAGATTTAGTGAAATTAGTGGTTTTGTTGATAATTGTTTACAGGTTGCCAAATTATGGTAGAATAGTGTATTGTTGTTGAAGTGAAGTCATAAATCAATGACTAAACTAAAACTACAGGGTTAAAATCCAAGTAAATAAGCGCCTTTGGCCGATTGGGGAGGCAACGAACTCATAATTCGTCTTCAGGCTGGTTCGATTCCAGCAGGGCGCACTTTGCAAAATCCTAACTATAATAAATCACGTTTTTCAGGTTTTTGCCTGTTAATTGCCCATTCTATCTGTCGTAAAATCCCCCTTAACATTCTCACTTCCGCAGTTTGTGGATAAGCACGATTATACAGGTAGCGGAATTTTTCCATGCGACTAGCTGCGGTATGAGGATAAAGATAACCAATGGACAGCAATAAAGATTCCAATTGTTGATAGTATGCCTCCATCGCATCTAACGGGGCAATTTCTGAAACAGGTATATTCTCATCTATAAATAAGTCTGTAGATTGTGACAATTCATAACAACAAATAGAAACCGCAGTAGCTAAATTCAAAGATGGATATTCTGGATTAGTGGGAATAAAAACTAATTTGTGGGCATAATTTAATTCTTCATTAGTTAATCCCCTATCTTCCCTGCCAAAAATTAAAGCTACAGGCTTTTCTGCTGCTGCTAATAACCAGGGTAAAGCGGTGCGAGGGGTTTCTAGAGGAATTTCTCCACTGTAGTCCCGTCCCATGGTTGCAATGGCACGGACACAGCCCTGTAATGCTGCTGGTAATGTATCTACTATGATCGCAGATTCTAAAATGTCTTTGCCACGAACTGCCATTTTTATAGCATCAGAGGATGTGCGATCGCATTGAGGATTGACTAATATTAGTTTAGATAAGCCAAAATTTTTCATAACTCTGGCCACTGAACCTATATTCAATGGTCCGGCTGGTTCTACTAATACGATAATTACGTTATGGCAACTGGGTTGTATATTAAAACTTTCTATCATACTTATTTACTTTTACTGGCTCTAATCATCATAATTCAACATTTAAGTAAGTAGACGAAAATAAATCAAAGTATATTAAGTAATGTAAAAAATCTGGAGATGATTTCGTAGTGAGGGCTTCAGCCCTCAAATGAGGAATAAATTCCTCACTACAAACTTTGAATTATTCAAGCCGTTCTACT
>NZ_JAQMTJ010000163.1:0-6245 GCF_028330815.1 Dolichospermum lemmermannii CS-548 | reverse complement strand
CCAACCGCCTAATGCGAGGAAGGCACAGGGGAATAATAATATTCCTGACCAACCTACGAATACGAAGCGATCGCGCTTTAGCCAGTCGTCTAATACGTCAAACCACCCTCTACTGGGGGCGCGTCCAACTGCGATGGTCATGAGAGCAAATCTCCAAAATGTTTTATAATTACGGATTTTATGCGTTTATAGATGGCGAATATGAGCCGCCTACACAAAATTAACCAGATTGTTAATCTAGTTTACAATTTTTTACGCTTTCTATCATAATAGGTGAAAATCTCTAATTTTGCTAGTGGACGAGAAAGAAAATTTTATTTGAGAATTGGAAGGGTAGGAAAGTAGGGAAAAATTTCTTAGCAACTGACAACTGACTAATGACGCTAGAATGGGTTTTAAAGTGAAAATTCATTAATTCTAAATGTTTACCATTGACTTAAGCATCAGAAATACTGCTTTCCCTATATCAGTACAACGCAAGTCTACTGAAGATGCCGAAGCTGTTTATCAGCTAATTTTGGCGGCCATGCGCTCTGGCAATCCTGATCTTGTGGAACTCAAGTGCGAAGGCAAAACAGAGAAAAAAATTGCTGTTCGTGCTAGTGAAATTTCGGGAGTCCAGATTATCCAAAAAGATAGTGCAGCTACTAGCAGTGGTAAACCACCTGGCTTTGCTGCTTTTACTGCTGAGTAACCCAAGGTGTAAACATGACAGCAGTGGGCATTGAAGTTAATAATTTAAACTTCTTTTGGCCTAATGGGGAGCAAGTGATCAAATCTTGCTCTCTTCAAGTACCTAAAGGTGAGTTTTGGATGCTTCTGGGGACAAATGGCAGTGGTAAATCTACGCTTCTGAGATTAATAGCGGGTTTATTAGCTCCTCAATCTGGGGAAGTTATGGTTTCACCTCCTGTTGGTTTTGTGTTCCAAAATCCTGATCATCAATTGGTAATGCCAACGGTTGGTGCAGATGTGGCTTTTGGCTTGGTGGCGGAAAAGTTACAACCTGCTATGGTGAAGGCTAGGGTTGAGGAAGCTTTGGGGGCAGTAAATTTATTGTCTCTACAGCGACGACCTATTTACGCCCTTTCTGGGGGACAAAAACAACGGGTGGCTATTGCTGGAGCGATCGCTCGTCACTGTGATGTTTTATTATTAGATGAACCCACTGCTTTACTAGATCCAGATAGTCAACTCGATTTAGTCGCTAGTGTGCGTAATTTAGTTAAAAGTCGCGGGATTACGGCTTTGTGGGTAACTCATCGGTTAGAAGAGTTAAATTACTGTGATGGTGCTTTTTTATTGGAAAAAGGTTGTTTAGTTGATTCTGGTGAAGCAGAACGGCTCAAACAGCGATTAATTCAAGTACACCATTAGGTTTAGTAGGAGTCACCGAGTCAGGAGTCACCGAGTCAGGAGTCAGAAAAAAGAAGAAGAAAGAAGGAAGAAGAAAAAAGAAGAAGAAGTAAAAGCCCTAATTTTGAGAAATTTTTGACCAGATGCCAGAATACAGGATGCTGTATAGGTATCTGGTTTTTTAATATAGCGAAATTTGACACTCCCCGGTCTAAAGACGCGGGGATTCCATAGAGAGTTTCAGTCTATATCTCTCAGTTATCCCAGCTTCAGGCAGGGTTCCTTAAACATTTGGGTTCTTGCCCTGATCCTGTTTGCCATTACTGGCAGAATCATCTCTGACAAGCGTAACTTTCCGAGAGTCCCCCGGTAGGTTTTTAATGTCTTTGCTGACAATTTAATTGTCTCACGAATATGGATGAAAATTTGAAATTATTTCAAATTTTTAAATTAATGTCAATGCAGGATAAAGGAAAGCCTCTAGCCTTCATCCCTTGTCTAAAGCACAGATGTAGCTGACTTAGTCAGCTACATCTTCAAGGGTTTTCGGCATTTCCCTTATAAAATTTTGCAGATTGGGAAAAAATATTTTTTTAGAGAAAACAACTTCAGCAAGCCTGATTTTTAGGGGTATTTCCGGAATTATGGCTTCTATCTTAGGGTCTATTTTTGATTGAAAGAAGCATTTTTTATTTTTTGTAACATGGGGTTACAAGCAATGCTTCATTTAATATAAGTCTTATGAATGATTTTTGTTAACTCTAGATAATTGTGATTAAAAACCATGTCTCGTTCCATAGTCCCGGCCGTTCTCTTAGTAGACGGTTACAATATTATAGGCGCTTGGCCTTGCTTGATAAAAACCCGTGATTATGCCGGACTTGAGGCTGCACGGGGTGAGTTGGTGGAAGCAATGACTAATTATAGTGCTTTCCAAGGTTATGACACTCAGGTAGTGTTTGATGCTCAATATCAAAACACTCCTAGCAACAGAGAAACTATTACAGATTTTTTAACAGTACATTATACGGATTTTGGCCAGACCGCAGACACATATATCGAAAAAACCTGTGCGTCTCTCCGTCACCAAATAGCCCAATCTTTACTTTCTCGCATGATTGTCGCTACATCAGATCGGGCGCAGCAGTTAACAGTTCAAGGGTATGGTGCGGAATGGTTGTCAGCGCATCAGCTATGCGGTGAAGTGGAAACTACTGTTTGTCGGATGCGCCATAGGTATCAGTCACAGAAACAACCTAAAAGTAGATTTCTGATGAATGGAATTGATGCTAAAGCCAGACAAAGACTAACGGAATTACGCATGGGATTATAGATTTTATAATTGATAAATCTCTGAATGTCGCTGCTGGAAAGGGTTTAGGGTATTAAAAGTGAGAGGTTTCAGCAGCAACCAAAAAAAATTTAAAAAATTTTGCCAAAACCACTTGCATTAATTTGGATTTCGGTTTATTATAGCTAAAGTTAAGAGCGTTCCTCAGTAGCTCAGTGGTAGAGCGATCGACTGTTAATCGATTGGTCGCTGGTTCGAATCCGGCCTGGGGAGTTTAAATAAATAAAGCATGGGGCAGAAAATAATCAGCTTCATGCTTTGTTTTTTGTCTGCAAACAAACATGACAGCATTATCAGGAATTTCATGATCTGAAGATCTACGGACTGTTCTGTATTCTGCCCAATTTATCGGATTGGTGATAAAATACGCTACCTGTTGAGTTAACCCAACTTTGGATCTTAGGGAACACCAAAAAATAAATTACCCAACTTTGGTATCGGCTCAATAATCCGGGGTAAATCGTTCAATGACAAGCCTCAAATGGCGTAAAATCGTTCCCGAATAGGTAGTCCGCCCCCATTTATTGAGCGGTTACCAATTTTGTGGGATGGGCATCCGGCCCGTCCTTGATGATTAGCGGGCAAGATGCCCGCACTACAAGAAATTTTTGGGGATTTTATTTCTTGGAAGTCCCTAATAAAAAATCAAGGTTTTTAACCGACGTAGGTGGGTTTCGCCTGTGTAGCCGTGACTTCTAGTCGCCAGGTGGGTAATAAATTAGACTTATTCATTCAACCTCTTAGAGATATCTGAGTCTTTATTAATTTCAATATGACAGCTTGTCTTTTGACATTGTTGCTATTAATACGAGAAAATCATAATCAGTAATTGTTGTTACCGGGTGTGAGTTCAGAAATATGAATAAGAGTTGTTTTTTTCTGCCAGTTTCTTTACTAAGTTTACTGGTAGTTGTTCCTGTCGTGGCTGCTGATAATCAAAATAATGAAAATACAGTAAATTCAGATATTCCTAGTTTAAATGAAATCGAATTACCCACCACAAATGCTGAATTATTAACTCAACAACCAGCAGTAAATGAAGTTAAACAAGAACCTACGTCAGAACCAGATTTAAATCCTACAAATGATCCGGATATATCTATAGAAACCATTGGCGAAAAAGATATTCTTCCCGAATCTACTCCTACTTATGTAATTGAAAAAGCAGAAATTCAAAAACAGGGTGCAACCAGCGTTGCTGACGTTTTAAAAAAAATGCCCGGTTTTGCAATTAATAATGTTGGTCATGGTGCAGATATTCACACAGGCACATACTATCGAGGAGCTTCAATTGATCAGTCTGTATTTCTGATTAATGGCAGACAAATCAATACGAATATCAATACATATCATGGTGGAACAGATTTAAATAGTATTCCTGTAGAGGCTATTGAAAGAGTTGAATTATATAGCGGTACGGCTTCTTCTTTATATGGTTCTTCAGCCTTTGGCGGAGTTGTTAATATCATTACTAAAGAAGGTTATGGTAAACCTAAATTAACTGGTAGTGCAGAATTTGGCTCATTAAATTTAAATAATCAACAGGTAACTTATGGGGGTTCAACGAATAAAGTTAAATACAACTTTAGCTTTGAAAGATTTTTTATAGATAACCGTTATCTTGTTCCTGTTGGTGCAGCAAATCGTGATACCCAGGGATATTTATCTAATGCTGATACAGCTACAAGCACTTATTTTGGTAGTGTCGGAATAGATTTAGATCCTAAAAACTCTTTGAATTTAGATGTAACTACACTTAGTAGTCGTCGGGGGTTAATTTATTTCGGTTCTCGATATTCTGGCGTACAACTACAAAAAGACCGATTAGATCATGATGGTTTAAATGTTGGCTTATCTTGGAAAACTCGACTTGGTAAGGAAGAAAATTCTAATTTAACAACTACATTGGGTTATAACCGAGACTATTTTAGCACTTATGGACCAACTGGGGCAACATTTTACAGAACCGGAATTTTAGATACTCAACAATTCAAAACTCGGATAGATCATGAATGGAAAATTACTCCAAATAATCAATTACGATGGGGGTTGGATTTAAAAAATACTGATTTAATTGGTGATGTTATTAGTACAAATCCTGACCTAATTTCTAAAAACGAAAAAGAAGATAGAAGTGTTTTAAATACGGCTTTATTTGCTGTGAATACTTGGAAAATTAGCGATACTTTCCAAACTGATTTAGGAGTAAGACAAAACTTTGATAGCCAATTTGGGAATTATTTTCATCCTAGTTTTGGTTTAAGTTATGCTGTTAATCCAGCTATTGCATTGCGTGGAAGTTGGGCAGGGGGGCAACGCAATCCTGGGTTGGATCAATTATATGTTTTTGATACGGTTCATAATTGGAATCCTAACCCAGATTTAAAACCAGAAATTGGTTCTACTTGGACTGCGGGAATAGATATGAGATTGTCGGAAAAATTGTTAGGAAAATTTACTTATTTTGGCAATAGTTTAGATAATCGTTTGGGCGTAATTAATGGTAAATGGCAAAATATTGGTTTAGTTGATACTAATGGTTTAGAAGCTGCATTGCAATTAAAAATTGCCCGTGAGTGGTCAACTTTTCTCAACTACACTTATACAGATGCTCAAATCAAAACTGGCACTGAAAAAGGATTACAGTTAGGGTTAATTCCCTACTCTTTGCTGCAAACTGGAATTGGTTATCAAAAGAATGGGTGGCAAGGCAATTTATATGCTACTTATAATAGTGGTTCTCGTCGGTCTGTTTTTAGTAGAAATCTACCGGGAGAAAGAAGTACAGATTTTGCACCGTCTTTCTTTAATTTAGATTTTAGTGGCCGGATTCCTGTCAGTAAAAATTTGGGACTAACTTTTTACCTAGAAAATATTCTGGGTGAACAATATGAACGAGTTAATCGGATTTATAGCCCTGGTTTTACTTTCCGTGTGGGTTTAAATTCTAGTTTATAATTAGTATGTTTGGGTTAAAAATTAGCCACTGAGTTTTTCGCCTACCAAGTGTTCCTATAAAAACAAAAACCCCAGAAGTAAAACTTCTGAGGTATAAAGAGTTTTAGGAACGATTGAGAACAATAGCAATCTTGTGATCAGTTGGAGTAGGCAATCTTTAGACTGATCACAAGCTGGCTTTGTCAGCATCTCAAACTAAGAACCTAAAAGCCCACAGGTCAACTACTTAAATACTCTAGCAGGGGTCTTTTTATCACAGTAGCCAAGTTGGCGTTTTTTTAAATAATTTATTTCATGCTTCATGTGGTATTAACGATTACCTAATTTAAATTTCTATTACTAATAATTAAATAACATCTATCAAAAGGTAGATATTACAAAAGGGGTATGACTAACCTGACGTTATCAGAAGAATTCCGCACTTCTGAAAATACTTGTTTAAGAGGATGTTTGAAAAGTTTTGAATGTATAAATTGACCCCTCTCCAAACCTCTCCCCGACGCGGGGAGAGGCTTTGAAAACCCCATTCCCTGGTAGGGAAGGGGGGCAGGGGGGTTAGGTTTTTGGAAATTATGGGTTT
>NZ_JAQMTJ010000162.1:0-9877 GCF_028330815.1 Dolichospermum lemmermannii CS-548 | reverse complement strand
GGAGTCATACCTGAGTCTGGTAGATGGGACTTGCACCCATATCAGACCGAGAGTTCAACCTTTTTCCATGATTGGATTGGGTTGGTTAGCTTATGTACGGACTGATTACCGTGATTCAACTAACAACGAATCGCACTAGTGATGATTAATGAATTTGACAAGTTTTATCATCCAACTGGGTTCACTGCTATAAATGAGGATATTTAAAGAGGAATAAGTGTTAAAAATTAACTCTAATAATTCTAAAGAAGATTTAGCTGACTGAGCGCCAGAAGGTAAAGCAAATTGTAAATCAAGGACTATTAAATCTGGTGTTTCTATTTTTAGACGTTGTAGTGCTTCTTGGGGAGTAGAAGCGATAGTACAAATAGCAGAAGAGGCGAATTTTGTCAGAAAATCACAATTATTTTGGGCTACTTCTGGATGATCTTCTACAACGAGAAACCGCAGTGGCTTGACATTCATTGTCTTGGGTAATGATTAGATACGTATAGTTTACATCAAGTACGTATACTTAATCAAGACCTAGATCTCCGACTTCTTGAAGAAGTCGGGGATCTGAATAATGAATAATAATTATTAGACTACAATTATCTGAGCAAACTTACGATTTTCAGGTTTAGGTTTAACTGTAATCTCTACATCACTACCTAACTTGTTTAGATAGTCCATCAATCTATCAGTTGAAAAACCACTTAATCTACCTCTAATTAGTAGAGAAACTTTTGGTTGATCTATGCCTAGAATTTCGGCTGCTTGAACTTGTGTTAAATTTAGATTAGTAATGATTTCACTGATTTTACGGACTAACTCGGCTTTCAATAATCTTTCTTCAGGATTAGATAAACCTAAGTCAGCAAATACATTTCCGCTACTAACTTCAACTTGATTTTCTTCTGGCATTTTTTTACTCCATTTTTTCGGTAGTTTGCTGTAAATAATTTTCTTGAGCGATTTTCAATCTTTTTTTAACTAATTCTATATCTTGTTTTGGTGTAGCAATACCATGTTTTGATTTCTTTTGAAAGGAATGTAGTAAGTAGATAACACCCTCGAATTTAACAGTATAAATTGCCCTATATGTATCCCCATCAAAATCATCTACAATTTCTAAAACTCCTGCTCCAGAGAACCCGCGTAAAGGTTTTGCGTTAGGGTGTTTTTGACCGTGTTGTGCTAAATCAAGAGCGTAACCCATGACATCCTGTACATCTTCAGGAAACTTCTTTAAATCATTAAGGGCGCTTGCAATCCATCTGAGAGGCTTTTCCTGTTTTTCATTCATGTAATGTTAAGTATGCTAAAACTAGCATATTATGTCAACAAGTAATTATATGGTATTAAATATAATGTTGGTAAACTAGATCCCCGACTTCTTTAAGAAGTCGGGGATCTGAATACTAGGATCGCCCAAAATCATCCTTTTATAGAAAGAGCGATAGCGAAGCGCGACCCAGGAATCGCTCTGAAGGAATCGTATATCTAACTAAAATTGAGATTGGAAGTCAATAAAAGAATGCAGAATTTAGAATTTAGAATTACGTTTTGCAACGGGGATTTTACCCCGACGCAAAACCCGCTGCTTGTAGAAGCAGGGGACTTTAACCCCCAAAGGTAAGTTAATAAAAGAATATCTATCTCTAAAATAGTAGCAGATTGAGCTAATTTATCATCTGCTGTCACCAGAGAAAAATTATTAATGCTATACAAGGAATAATGGCACTAGTATCTAAATAAATCAATATCTTTCGTTCTCTCTTTCTTCTAATATCGTGGTACTCATTGCACTTCCTTTTAAAACTATTGATTTTCTAAAAGAGTTTAAACTAGGAAATACTTTTTTTTCTTGTTGAGGAGGAAGAAGACGAGCAATTTCTTTGCCTTCTTTCATCAGCACAAATTGCTCACCTTTAGCCACTTGTTTTAGAGGTTTATATAAATTTTAAGTAGCTTCTTCAATTGTAATCTGAGTCATAAATTTCTCAATATTTTACAAATGTATTCTAATTATATAACAGAGATAGATATTTTGTAAATAGGGAAACTAGATCCCCGACTTCTTTGAGAAGTCGGGGATCTGAAATATCAGAATCATTCTTTATCAAAAGAGCGATAGCGAAGCGCGACCTAGGAATCGCCCAAAATCATCCTATTCCCAAAAGAGCGACTGTAAATTAGGCTATAATGTGGAGGGATATTGCAGACTAAAGCAATTGTGGGTCACTATTAATGACTATTAACTAAGGACGGTTCAATAATGCAGGCTGATACAATACTAGATAAAAGGTTACTTGAGAAAATCCGTCAGCTAGTTCCTGAACAAATTGTACTAGTTGAAAACTTTATTGATTCTCTATACCAACATAACAGAGAAAATAGTCTGACTCTAGCTGCGGCCAAGCTTTCTGAGCCAACTCTACAAAAAATCTGGGATAACCCTGATGATGCTGAGTATGACAAGTTATAAATTTGGGGATGTTGTTTTAGTACCCTTTCCTTTCACTGATCAGACTACTACTAAAAAACGTCCAGCAGTGATTGTTAGTTCTAATGATTATCAGCGCGAGCGTTTTGATTTAGTGCTAATAGCCATTACTAGTCAATCAAATTCAGTAACTTCTTTTGGTGAAATAACAATTACTAAGTGGAAAGCAGCTAATTTGATAAAACCTTCAATTATCAAACCAGTTTTGACTACTATTAGCAAGGAATTAGTGATTAAAAAGTTAGGACAACTTGAGGAAGTAGACAGACAAGCACTACAAAATCTTTTACAGTGCATTTTGGGTTGACAGATAATCCTGTCATCGAAAGAGCGATAGCGTTCGCAAAGCGTCCCGGAGGGAACTAGCACTCCGCAGGAATCGCCTAAAATCATCCTTTCATGAAAGAGCAAAAGTTTTGGTTAGCTACTCTAATGCCAGCAAAGTGCTATCATTTAAGTAATAATCTGGTAGTAGACTAGCAAAGAAGGCATTATGGCAACAATTACCATTCGCAATATATCTGATGAGTTGATGGCTCGCATTAAACGCTTGGCGGCACAAAAGGGGGTTTCGATGGAGCAAGAAGTCCGTGATTTGTTGCAAAAACGCTATGGACAACGGGATGAAGTGCTTGCTCGTATTCGTCAACGGTCGGAGGTTTTACCGATGGAAGCAGAAAGTCGGGTGCAGTCTTGGAAATCAGCAGGACGACTTTAATGGTAATTGATACGATGGTTTTGGCCTATGCCCTCTTGCACGTAGAGAATAAGTATGAACAGGCACTAGCTGCTTTAGAAAGTGTAGATCAGATTGTCGTGCCTGATTCCTTGTTTGCCGAGTTGGGCAATGTAATTTGGCAATGGATACAATTTAGAGAATTACCATTGCAAATGGGATTAGATGCAATGCAAGATGCTGAGGCATTGGTTGATGTCATGATTTCTAGCTCTCAAATTCGAGATGTTGCTCTAAAACTGGCAGTCGAGGCAAGTCATTCGTTCTACGATACATTATTCGTAGCAGCAGCGATTCAATGTGATACTCAGGTGCTGACTTATGATCGGAAACTGGCGACTAAGTTTGGTGATAGGGTTATATTGCTGGAATAGATATCGCCTTCATTCACGTAATAAACTAGATCCCCGACTTCTCTAAGAAGTCGGGGATCTGAATACTAGGATCGCCTAAAATCATTCTATTATCAAGGAGCGATAGCGAAGCGCTCCGCAGGAATCGCCTAAAATCATCCTTTCATGAAAGAGCGATCGCCTAAAATCATCCCATTATCAAAAAAGTGATCGCCCAAAATCATCCTTTTCTCAAAAGAGCGATCGCCTAAAATCATCCTTTTACCAAAAAAGCGATCGCTCAAAATCTTCCTCTTATTGAAAAAAGCGATCGACTAAAATCATCCTGTTATGAAAGAGCGATCGCCTAAAATCACCTATTAGATTTTGCACCACGTAAAATCTAAATCATTCAAGGCAGTATCATCGCCCTTACCTTGTTCAGGTTCTACCTTAGCTCGGACACCACAAATAGCAACTCCGTTGTAGCTTCCTTGCCAAGGTCCCCAGTTTCCCCAAGGTGTACCTGAAGATTCAATTGGTCTCTGATTGCCACACATAAAACGCACAGAATTTGCAGCAGTATCATCTCCTGATCCCTGGTTAACCTCTACTTTTAGCTGAAAATGAGTTAGAAAAACACCTTGCGGACAATTAGAACCTTCACCCCAGTTACCCCACATTCCTGGATGCGGCATAATACGAGCTATATCGCGTCCATTGCGATCACGACAGTAGAGGGCAATAGCGTTAAGCCCAGTATCATCGCCCCTACCTTGATCAGGTTCTACCCTCATGGTGTAACCAGCCGCCCATGAGCCTGGTGGACAGTAAACAGGTTTAGTCCAACTACCCCATTGACCTCCATTGCCAGACTCTCTCGTAAAAAATTGATCATTACGAAATGTATTTTGTGCGAATGCTGGTTTAACAGGAACTGCACCAGTATTAATTAATCCTAAACTACAAAAGTGGGGCAAGGTCACTGCACTAAAACATATTGCAAGTCTTAACAACTTTTTCATTTTTTCACCTAAGCATTAACTATCAATGTTTCATTTTTGATAATAACTATGTAAGTGATTCCATATCAATGTGTATCCCCGCAGAAAAATGTGCGAACTCCCGCAAATAAAATTGCGAACTTGCGAACCCATCTAAAAACCCAAATCTGATAAGTGTGAGAACATCATTTCTCCACCTGTTCAGACAGCAATTATGAAATTCCCTATCCAAACACTGCATATCATCCTCACAGCGTCCTTACTGTGGGGACTGAGTACACCCGCTTTAGCTCAACAAATTTGGTCAGGAAAAGGTAAAATTGTCAGTGGTGCTGGTGAAGGTGGCACAGTTGGGTTAAAATTGGAGATTACAGACAACAACGTGCAGTTTCTCTCAGGTCCCTCAAAAAATGAACCACCATTTCAGCTAAATAACACTACAGATATTAATGGAACAGTAGAGACAAAAGCCGGAACTTGGCAATTTGTCCAAACAGGGAAAGAATTAGGAATCAGCTTGTCTCAAAATCATCCCTATCGAATTATTCGCTATCGTCTATTTCTCAAGATGTAATCGCTCATCAATAAAATGTTAAATTAATCTTTTCATCCTTAAATCAAATTAAAATTAAATGACTCGTTTTATCCACGACCAATTTGCCAAACAATATCTCACAGAACTATTAATATCTTATGGTCAAATAGAAATGAGTAAAGATATTACCTCAGAAGTTAGACAAATTGACGTATTATTTACACCTGCATCGCCATTTCCAGATGGTATAGAATCACTAGGATTACTAGGAAGAATGGCGAAAAATTCAAGTTATACTATATTTGAGCCATTTCGCAATGCTGTCAGTAAAAGTGAAATTCGCAGTTGTATGGGTAAATTATTTGACATCCATGCAGACCTAGAACGACAAACTAAACGCAATAATACGCGAATAAATGAAGAAGAATTACCATATTTATGGATTTTTACTCCTACAGCATCAGCAGACATTCTAGAAAGTTTTAATTTTACTTTAGATGAGGAGAATTGGGGAAAAGGAATTTATTTTTTAGGAAAAGCATTAAAAACTGTACTGATTGTCATTCATCAACTACCCACTACACCAGAAACACTGTTTTTGAGGGTATTAGGTAGAGGAAAAGTACAAAGACAAGCAGTAGAAGAATTAGAGGCACTATCAGAGAATAGTCCTTTTCTGACGAATATAATACAATTAGTACATGACCTAATTGCTGTGTTATCTGCACGTCAAGAAAAAGAACACGATATTGATCAAGATGATCAGGAGTTGATTATGAAATTATCAGAAATGTATGAACAACAATTAGCAGAAATTAAAAAACAAGAACGAGAAGAAGGAGAACAACAAGGACTCCAAAAAGGAAGACAAGAAGGTTTAGCAAGAGAACGTCGAGCTATGATTGAAAGTATCCTACAAGTACGTTTTGGAGAACTTGATTCAGAATTAGCCACAATTATTGATCAAGTAATTGCTATGACTAGGGAAGAATTTACTCCTTTGCTTTTGCAATTATCTCGTGAAGAGTTATTAGCAAGATTTACAAATTAAATTAGAACCCCGACTTCTTAGAGAAATCGGGGTTCTGAATGAATACAGATGTCAATAAGTAATCAAATGTTGTGGAGAAAAAGTTCGCAAATTAAATTTCTCAGCTTAGGAATAACTTGCAGTGTATTCTACAATTTCATCTTTTCCCAAATTCCTGTAGTTCAGAAATTGGAATTACAACTTCAAGATACTTTGCTGAGATTGAACCAGCCAAAAACTCCACCACCAGAAATTATATTAGTCAAAATTCAACCCCAGGATTTAGCGAATCAAAAGCTATCTTTAGGAAGATTATTCTATGCTGATTTAGTTGAAAATCTTTTAAAAGCAGGTGCTTCCGTCGTCGTTTTGAACCTCCACAATGACTGGGAAGAATCACCAGATTTTGAGTATTCAGTCAAAATGACTGAATCAATAAATAAACCTTTAAAAAATCTCGTACAAAATCATAATAAGCAAATTGTTTTAGTCACACGCACCAATTCAATTACTAATTCTAAAAAACCAAAATTTTTCATCTATAATCATCTTATTCCTTTTGATAGTGAACGACTTAAACCTTTAATACCTCCTGAGACTATTCAGGGATTTTTTGAATACGAACCAGAAGCAGAAGCACCCACACATTTAGGTAGTACGGCTCGAAGTTCCCATTTAGTGAGTCCGTTCTTTCTCTCAGAAAAAATTGACGAAATTCAAACCTTTAAATCTGTGACCCTTCTAGCTTTGGAAAAGTGGGAACAGCAAGAGCAAAAAGTTCATCTTTCCTCACGACTGGCTAAAATTACAAATCCGGTAAAAATAAAATTTTGGGGAAAGTCGGGAACTTTTCCTTTTCTAGAATTAACATCTATTTGTCGGCTTAATAAAGACAAGAAATGTCTAGTTGCGTCTCCTCACAAACTTTCTCAACAAGTCCGCAATAAAGTTGTTTTCATTGGTTTTGTAGAAGCGAACAACGTCCAAACAATGGCTATGTTGTCACCTTTCGGTGATAGTATGGCTGGGGTAGAAATTCAGGCTAATATTATGGCCAGTTTAATGACAGATTCATTTTTACAAATTCCTAGCCAATGGGTTGAGTTAATAATTGTTATTTTGGGAGGATTTTTAATCAGTATCGGTATTTATAATTATCAAAATTGGCATTTATTATTCATAGTTTTAGCAATATTTAGCGGTTATTTGGGACTATGTTTAATTGTCTGGAAATGTAAATGGATATTATTAATTCAGCCGCTTCAAGAACCACAATTCAACAGTATTTGGATTGAACACAGAGAAGAAATTTACCGCTTTTTCCGTGAAGCATTGAATAACGTGATCCAACACGCTCAACCACCTCACGGTACGGCTACCCAAGTATTTGTTAGTTTAGAGCAACAGGGAGATAAATGTACTTTAGTAATAGCAAATGATGGAGCTATTTTAGCATCTACTTATAGACCCAAAAAAGGCGGCTATGGTACTAAAATCATGGATACTATAGCCAACGAACTTCTAGATGGTGTATGGGAAATATCAGTTTTACCGAATGGAGAAGTGCGAGTTACACTAAGTTGGCATTTACCTAACTGAACAAGTGACAACTAAGGCAATTCTACAGAATTGGGTTTAGCAATATGTGGTAAACCCCAACCGAGTTTTTCCCGCAGAACACGGAAAAATTCCGGTGACTGGAGACGAATAAATCGGGCGCTATAGGGCGATCGCTCTAAATATACCCGATCTTCCGGTAAAACATAACATCCACCATTACCATCCACCACCATTACCAACCGGGGAATATTAACAGGATAGATATTAACTGGTTCACTATCAGGAAACACCAAAGCCCTAGAAGCCAGAGAATGGGGACAAATTGGGACTAACTGCAATACAGGGACACCAGGAGTAATTACTGGACCACCTGCGCTTAAAGAATAAGCTGTAGAACCCGTTGGGGTAGAAACAATAATTCCATCAGCCGCAATATCCACGGGTGAATGTCGCCCCACTGCGATTTCAAAATGGCACATACAAGTTAAAGGTTCTCGATGTAGCACCATTTCATTTAAACAGAGGGCTTCCCACTTTACCGTATCTCCCCGCATAACTTTAACGGTGAGCATAGCTCTATTTTCAACCTGATATGCACCCGCCATACACTGTTCTAAGGCTTGGGGCAATTGGTTAAGATAAGCTTCAGTCAAAAATCCCATGTGACCAGTATTTACCGTCAGCATGGGGATACCAGAGGGGGCTACCAGGCGTGATGCTGCTAATACAGTTCCATCACCTCCTAACACCACAGTAAATTTCATATCTGAGTCAAAGCCAGGGGGCGTAAGACCTTCAATGGGGGTGTGCAAGACAGGACTATCTGGTTGAGAATAGCCCAATATCCCACCGATACTCGCTGTGATGTATACATCCCAACCAGCAGCGGTGAGCTTGTCTTTTAGTTCGATAGCGACACTACTCGCTATCGGCTTAACATCGTTGTAGATAATGCCTGCTTTCGGCACACTCAAATATCCAAGTTTAAGGGATGATTTTTCTGTATCTAATAGTTACACATTTTAGCCTAATGTCACCATTCGGCTGACATTTATTGACTATTGGCTTTGGAGGATTGTTTAAAGGGAGTCTTTTTACTTTTAAGCTTTTTACTTTTGGCTTTTTCGTAATCTAACTGTTTCAGCTTATTCATAATCCGACTGAAGTATTCTTGTAGATATGCTTCTAAGGTGGTAGTTTCTTGTTTGTCTAAACCAAAAACAGTATATACTTCGTCCATATTTTCTGAGTTTAGAGCTTTACCACCAGCTAAGACTTCTGTAAAAGCTAATCTATCAGCAACATTCCATCCCCATTGAAAGCAGCGCAGTAAATTTTGGACAGCCCGTAATAAACTGATAGGCATTCGTGTAACTTTTGCATCTCTATCAGATAAGCGTTCACAAAGATTAATAATTTCCTCAGCACTCCAAGCACGAGTTCCCACGACTGGGAAAGCTTGCTTTTCTGTTTCTGTCACAGTCAAAGCCCGCACCGCGAATTTAGCAATATCCTGCGTATCCATGTAGCCAATAGGTGAGGATGTTCCTGTTACCCATACTGGTTGTTTTTCTAAAATAGGTATGCCGTACTGACCAATCAACCCTTGCATAAATCCAGCTAAACGTAAAACTGTGTAGTTTAAACCGGACTCTGCTAAATATGCTTCTGTACATCGCTTAATTTCCATCAGGGGTACATTGGGGTATTTATCAGCATCTAAAATTGAAAAGAAGATAAATCTTTCTACACCAGCAGCTTTAGCGGCTTGAATTAATGCTACTTTGCCATCCCAATCCACTTCTTTAATAGTTAGTGAATCTGTGGCGCGAGATGTAGCAGCATCAATAACTGCGGTTACACCTGTTAATGCTTCTGTCAGGGTTTGTGGATTACACAAGTTTCCCCGTACCAGTTCTGCACCCCATTCTTTGAGAAAAGCAGCTTTTTTAGGACTCCGAACCAGACAGCGGACTTTATACCCTTCATCAATTGCGCGACGAGCCACTTGTCTTCCCAAAGTGCCAGTTGCACCAACTATTAATAATGTCATGGGGTTGGTTATATATCTTAATGTTTATGAAAAGAATCTTAACAGAATTTAGTTATCTAAATAAAACTTTACATCTTTTTAATAAAAGATAGGAGTCAGGAGTCAGGAGTCAGGAGTCAGGAGTCAGGAGTCAGGAGTCAGG
>NZ_JAQMTJ010000161.1:0-6735 GCF_028330815.1 Dolichospermum lemmermannii CS-548 | reverse complement strand
TTCACTTTATCACACCACGTCCCTTTTAATGCTACTTATTCTCATTAAGCATCTTAATTTTTGAATTGACTTTAGTTATTATGTACTACTTTAAGGGCTTTTTTGATCTGTGACAGTTTGGGGTGCGGAATGTGGGTTCTATAATCAGTCTCTTCTGTTTGGATTTTACCGAAATTATTGCCTAAAAATCTAGCACCATCGTTAGAAGATATGGCATACACTTCTGTGTAGCCTCTGTCACATCCAATTATTTTACCTTGAGTCTTTTTTTCAGCTTTTTCAATGTCAGTCGTGTAATGTATTTCCCATCTACAATTACGCTTGATTAGCCTTAACTGACATTTTACTTCCGTCGGTAAAGTCGTTGGTAACTTGAGGGTTTTACATGGAGTTAACCCTCCGAAACGCAACCACACTACACCTTTGCTATCTAATTTAGTATCAAAAGCCCTAAGAATAATTTGGTTACAAACTTTTGTGTTACCTCGATCCCAAAACTTTCTCATCAATGTGCAAAGTTTGGGGTGTTCCAACCATTCACGACTTTCTAATGTCAGCTGTAAAACCCCTTTTTTAGATGGGAACTATTGGAACGATTGACCCAAATATTTCATCACCTTTTCGACACAAGCAGCCTGAACCAAATGGATATCATCAATTACATCGTAGAGGGTTGAATCCCATAACTTAGCAGGTAATTGATACTTATCCTTAGATTTACGTAATTGTTTATCAATCTCAAATTTAGAAACACCCCAAGCTTTTAAAGAGCCAAATTCGTTCCATAAATCAGAGCGTAGTTGTCCTAAACGTAAAGCAATCAAATCAAGTTCGTCAGATTTCCAAGTATTTAGTTTTTCAGTCCCTAAAATAGCGATTCTCGTAACGGTTAACTGATTCTTGACAATACGTTTCATATTCTAGACTTACTACATTGTTTATAAACTTGTTCTGGGGTTAAGTATTTCATTTTCCGGTTAAATACGATTAACCCCAGTATACTACGTTATTTTGAAATTAAAATGATAGACTTTTGAGATTAATAGAAGTCGGGGATTTTTGATCAAGCGACAATATCTTTTTCTGGCTTCAGAAATATCCTCAGACGTGCCGAGATTTTTTAATTTTCGCTGACAATTTTTAATTTTTAATTGTAATAGATGCGCCTAATATCTCAGATATCCAAACTTCAATATTGCGGATAGGATGGGAACGGAGGGCTGTAAAATCGGGATGGATGATTGGTTCGACTAAAATTGTAAACATTCCCAAGCGATTACCGGCTAAAACATCAGTAAACAAGCGATCGCCTACCATACCTACTTGATGTGCAGGTAAATTCATTTCTTGCAACGCCGCCCGAATTTTCCGCCGGGAGGGTTTGGCCGCACCCAAGTAATAAGGTAAATTTAGAGAACGGGCAATACCACCAATTCGCGCTTCACTTAAATTATTACTAACTAACCATAGTGCTGTACAAATCCGAATTTCTGCCACCCATGCTTGCAATTCTGGGAAAGTAGAACTCGTTGTCATGGGTACTAAAGTTTCATCCACATCTAATACTAGCCCTTTCAGCCCATATTGTTGGATGACACCTGGTGTCAGCGTTAATACTGAACCTGATAAAATCAAGTTAGGCTCTAATAGATGGTTGCGAGTCATAATTTTTTGTGAAGGCTAGGAGGTAGGGGCGCAGGGACTAAGCCCATTCAGGAGTCAGGAGTCAGAAAGAAAAATTTGAAGTTTAGATTTATTAAGCAAACTCTAACTAAATTTAGATTTTTGAATAAGGCAAAAGGTAAAAGGCAACAGTAATTAATTAAATTACCAATCACCAATTACCAATTACCAATTACCAATTAATCAAGCTCATTAAACAGATGTTCTTCTAAGAGGGGTTGAAATTTACGAAACTCTTCGGGGGAAAGTAATTCTGGTTCACCCGTTTTAGTCATTCTCGCAAAAAAGAGCAGGGGATCAAGGGGAGTATAAATTGCATACTCCTGTTCATCATGATAAAAAGTGGCAATTTCCATTAATTGCTCTGGTTCTAAACCGTTTTCTTCATCTTCAAGTTCTAAAGTAAAGAATTTTGATTCATCTTCAGGAGGCAACTCACCTGCTACAGTTAAGGCATAAGCAGTATTCTTGAGAATCAAGTTTTGCTCAGAAAGAACCGCTTGAGCAGTGCCGAAAATTTCGTCAATGATCTCATCATCTTCCACCAAGACGGCTTCTTCTTCGTCGCCATCAACTTGCCAAGCAAAAATTTCTATTGGTGCATCTATAGGCAGAAGGAGAACATATTTTTCCCCCTCTACATCGAGCGTATGCTCAATGTAACATTCTAGTGTCCGTTTTAGCTCATCTGTTAAAATCAGAGAACTTTCGGAATCGTGATCATTGTCTTCAGGAAGTGGAGATGAATACATAGCTGAATTATGTAACTGTAACAATACTCTTATATATGGAAATCATTGAACCGCTAAATGACAGCCGATGTCAACCATAAATTGAGAGATCCAACTGACGCTCTCAGGTCTAAAGACACTGAAATCATTAAGATCAAATAAATGATCTGTAATAGTTTTTAGAATACCATTTAAAAGGGATCACTCATCGGTAAATGCTACCGATCTCTGTACCGAACTCCGTCTAGCATCTAGCCATTGTTGTAAAATCAATGCAGCAGCCTTGCGATCAATTAAACCCTTATTCCTTGATGGGGAGCGATTCTCAGCTATTATCAGTTGTTCCGCTTGATAAGAAGTTAATCGTTCATCCATATATTCTAAAGGAAGTTTCAGCGCATCCGCCAATCTAGCCGCAAATTTCTGGACATGACGGGCTTGAAACCCGATAGTACCATCCATTGAATAAGGTAAACCAACAACGAGAATTTGTACCTGTCGCTCATTGACTATTTGCTGAATTTTCTCTACATCTTCGATAAAAGACTTGCGCTCAATTGTCGTTATACCCGTGGCAATTAACCCAGTCCCATCACATCCAGCTAAACCGATGCGTTTACTACCAACATCCACACCCAAAGCGGAAATAAATGATTTTGATTGCTGTTGAGAGATCACGCTATTGTTGCTCCTGGGATTCATCTGCGGCTGAATCTGATGGACAGGGTATATCCATGTTAGGATTTTGATGAGTAGAAGCCACAATTTCTGACTGCATTGGTATAGCCCTTTCTGGATGCACCTGCTGAGTTTGCGGCATCCATGACATCCCCCCAGGGATAGGTTTCCGGGTTGGTTGTAGTCCTTGTAACATTTCCTGCCACTGAATCCCCTCTAAGGAGACAAATTTCGATTCTCGCAGTTTATGCCAAACTGAGCGAGACATGATCAGGGTATGTTCTTTGCGTTTAGCCCCAATCCGCTCTAAATATTCTTCTCTTTCTGGTTGATAGTCTGAAGAAGCTAATTGTAATCCTTGTTGAGGAAAATCTTGAGCAATGCGGGCTAATTGAGACAATAATTCAGGATACAACCAAGTATAAGCCGGATGAACTGTAAGAGTTGCTACATGAGGATTTTCACCTGTGCGATCAAGTTGCACCTGAAAATAACCAATGGCTGCTTTCCGCTGGGGTTCAAAGACATAACCACTCACAACTTCAGTTTTTGTCATCCACTGCTTGAGAGCATCAATAATAGCCCCAAACAAAGTCGTTTTAAAGTCGTGGGTGTGTCGATCAAATACTTGCCTTACCAAAGGTGGCATTGATGCTGTATCCAGTTGATATAGCAACGGAGCATCAGCATTACTCACCGGTAAGAGGTTGGGTAAATCTGGTTCAGTTTGAATTAATTCCGCTAATAACTGGGGACTAATTTCCCAGTATGTCATTTCTGCTAACCGTTGAAATCCATTGTGGCGATACAGTGCTAAAGCATCAACGTCATTGATATTAACTTCTAGTATCCATGTTCGCGCTTCTAAAATTGATTCAAAGCAATGGCGCAGTAGTTGTGAACCTACTCCCATTCTGTCGCCAGTCCCTGCTAACATCACCCGATTAATTCGCCAAGTGCTGCGGGTTCGGTTAAATGGTGATACTTGAATCATTCCCAGTAGTATCCGTCCCTGTTCGGCAACATAGCCCCAGAAGCGATATTGTAATGGGTTGGGAAACCAACTTAAGAATTTGAGTAACCCATACCAGCGTCGTAGCCATTGCATTTGCCGCATGGCCGCACCAGCTTCTTGGGGAGAAAGATGGGACAATGATTCTTGAGTTAAGCAATCAATTCCGTCCAAATCCCTATGTTGGACTGGTCGGATAACAACGCTGAGGTTTCGAGGGAGTAGTGAAGTCATGTTGATTCAAGCCGCCATTTAACCTTTAAAAAATAGGATTGGTGATGTGATGCTGCAATCATTTTAACGGCTTTTTTTCTCTTAGGTCTTGCTCCCAAAGAGTGATTTTTTTAAGTGACCACGTAAAAAAAATATAAAAAGCAGAAACCGTGATTATACCTTTGGGGTGAAAACCACAATACCTGCTTCTATTCTAGGATAATTCTACTCAAAATACTTTTAAATCTATAGACCTTGGCGAGAAGCGAATTTTTCAAAGTCGGCTTGGGTTTGATGAAGTAATTGTTGACGACTATCTGAAATTACTTGTTTGCAGTTGGGAACCAAGTTGGGAACCAGATTTCGAGCTTGTAGTGCCATGTGCATTTGTAGATGAGCAACGTATTCACTTATATCTTGGTTGTCTACAGTTGCGCCCGTTAGTACATTTGATTCCATTGCCACTGGGTTCTCCTTGATAAATTTGGTGTAATTGCTTTACTAGACTAGATCAGAAGTTATCATTTTTTTTACTTAACTGCCTAATTTCGCAATGAAGTGTAATGATTGGGAAGGAGGGAACAGCCAAAAATCAAGATAAATAACCTGATTTTTTCCCAAATAGAAATTTTCTAATCCTCCCAAAGTGTATAAGTTTCGTTAAAAACCTCATCCCAACTTAAAGCAATAATATCTGGTTTCTTACCCATTTCATCTCTAGCATCCTGTTTTGCAGCCAGAAAACACTTGTTCCAAATTGATTCCCAAAAATCTCGATTGAGACTTGGCATTTCTTCTTGACTGGCAGTAATTTCTGCCCTAGCTGAACGAATAGAAATTACCCAACTAGCACTACGTTTTTCCGGTTGACATTTCCACTTAATTATATGCAGTATCAATCGAGTTAATTGACTAATTACTGCTCTTTTTTCTGATCGCCCCATAGACTCGGCTAAACTCTCTAAAATATCATCAACTTCTTTCATTTTCCCCTCCTCTAGCAGTTGTTTTGCTTTTACTACAGCTAAATATGGTGATTGAAAAACCAGTTCGTCATAAGGTACTGTCATAATTAATAACTCCTTGGCTTGTTTTTTCCCAAATCTTGCATAAAAGATGGTACTGTTTTAACAACTTATACAAAAAATATCCTTTTGTGATTAGATACAATCAGCAAAGACCTCCACTCTAAGAGTATTGTAGGTTTACAAATCAGTCAATAATCTTGGTTTACATAAAATCATCATAAACACATCATATCATTAATTTTATATGCCTATACTTGACGATTAACGATAGACTGTTGATTATGGATAAGTAAATCAAAACTCAACACACAAAATGATTTTAGAACTCTCTCCACAAATTCATTACTTGGTGGGAATGTCTCAACCAGAAACCCATTTATTTGAGGTGACTTTACACATTGTTAACTATCCGTCAGCAGTTCTCGATTTAAAAATGCCAGTGTGGACTCCTGGTTCATATTTGGTGCGGGAATATGGCAGACATTTACAGGATTTTGCGGCTTTTGCGAATAATCAACCCTTATCTTGGCATAAAGTTAGTAAAAATCATTGGCAAGTAGAAAAAGGCAATACTTCAGAAGTAACTATTCATTACCGTGTATTTGCTAATGAATTAACAGTAAGAACAAATCATTTAGATGCTACTCACGGTTACTTTAATGGGGCAGCTTTGTTTTTTAGAATCCCTGATTGGGAAAATTTTCCCATGCAGATAAGGGTAATTCCTGCTAACCCTCAATGGCAAGTAACTACTAGTTTACCAACATTCGCAGAAACAGTAAATACTTTTTTAGCGGCAGATTTTGATACTTTAGTTGATAGTCCTTTTGAAGTTGGTTGTCATCAATTATATAATTTTGAAGTTTTGGGTAAACCCCATGAATTAGCAGTTTGGGGAAAAGGAAATTTTCAACCAGAACAAATGATTGCTGATTGCCAAAAAATTATTGAGGTAGAATCACAAATGTTTGGTGGTTTACCTTATGACAGATATGTATTTTTTCTGCATTTGCTTCAGCAGGGTTTTGGTGGTTTAGAACATAAAAATTCTTGTTCTTTAATTTATCAAAGGTTTGGATTTCGGACTGTGGATAAATATGAGCCATTTTTGCAATTGGTAGCCCATGAATTCTTTCATTTATGGAATGTTAAAAGAATTCGTCCTTTGGGGTTAGAAGTGTTTGATTATGATCAGGAAAATTATACACCATCTTTGTGGTTTTGCGAGGGAACAACCAGTTATTATGATTTAACCCACATTCCGCACCCCAAAATGTTACAGAGGGAAATTACGGAGATGAAAATCAAAGGGAGCATCAAAACAAACAGATAAAGTGAAAAAAGGCATTTGAGAAACAGTAAATCACCAAAAATGTCATCAAAATCTATT
>NZ_JAQMTJ010000160.1:0-4069 GCF_028330815.1 Dolichospermum lemmermannii CS-548 | reverse complement strand
CTATGGTTTTCCGCTATTACTGGGAGGTTTAGCCCTAAAAGCTAATGAACTTAAACCCATCCCCTTCAGCCAAACTACCACACCATCAATCCTCGAACTCAGAAAGCAACAGGCAACTGTCACACAAACTAAAATCCGCAAAGACATCACCCGCAACTGTCACACCCCAAGGAAACGGATGTATTTAGTACATAAAAACTAATTATCGAGAGGATTTGCTGAACCTAAATAGGAATTATTACTATTAAGTTAAAAATACAGTTAAATATGCACGACCAAGTACGAATTTATTGGTTCTTAGGTTATTTTGATAGAAAACTTAGGGGGAGTGTCAACTGAGAGAAAACCAACACCGCAAATGGGGTCTGTCTGCCCATTCCCAAACTACAATAAGAATATATTTCCGAATATTTTGATTAATTTGCTCTATGTCAGTTTTAGCAGCGATCGCAGTTTTGGCTATTTTGATCTTAGTACATGAGTCTGGACATTTCATAGCCGCCCGTTCTCAAGGTATTTACGCTAACCGTTTCTCCTTGGGTTTTGGTCCGATTCTTTTAAAGTACCAAGGATCAGAAACGGAATACACTATCCGCACTTTCCCTTTGGGTGGCTTTGTCGGCTTTCCCGATGATGATCCAGATAGCGAAATTCCCCCCAATGACCCCAATTTGCTGCGTAACCGCCCAGTTTTAGACCGTGCTATTGTCATTAGTGCCGGTGTAATTGCAAATTTAATCTTTGCGTATTTGATGTTGGCTTTGCAATTGGGAATCGTTGGTATACCCCAAGAATTTCAGTATCAACCCGGTGTCCTTGTCAAACCTGTAAATGAACAGTCTGTTGCTTACCAAGCAGGAATTCGAGAAGGAGATATTATTCTGGCTGTAAATGGCCAAGAAATTCCTCTAGGTAAAGACGCAACTACATTATTGACAAAGGAAATTCAAACCCATCCTAATCAGGAAATTGACTTAAAAATTCAACACGAAACCCAACAAACTAACCTAAAACTAACTCCTAAACAGGGTGCTGATGGTAAAGGTCTAGTGGGAATTGAATTAGGTCCCAATGGTAAAGCAATTTATCGCCGTCCCCAAGATATCGTGGAGATTCTCAAAGTTGCAGCTAATCGTTTTCAACAGTTAGTTGTGGGGACATTCCAAGGTTTTGGGCAGTTAATTACTAATTTTGGGCAAACGGTAGGACAAGTCTCTGGACCCGTGAAAATTGTCCAAATTGGCGCACAATTAGCCGCTAGTGATAGCACCAATTTATTTTCTTTTGCGGCAATTATTAGTATTAACTTGGCAATTATTAATATTTTGCCTCTTCCCGCTTTAGATGGTGGACAATTAGCCTTTTTATTAATTGAAGGATTATTTGGTAGGCCTTTACCTAACAAAGTTCAAGAAGGTGTGATGCAAACTGGTTTGGTGTTACTTTTAGGATTAGGTATTTTCTTAATTGTGAAAGAAACAACTCAATTGGAATTTATCCAACAATTATTTCAGAAATTGTAAATCCAGTAATTGTAGGGGGTTTAGCAGTGTTCATTGGTGTCAACTTAACGCAAAATCTTCATCCCGCAAGGAACTCAAGTTCCTTGCTAATAGCGAAAGTCATCTAAAAGATGACTAAATACTAGGAAAATTTATTAGTCCGTTTTAACGGACTTGAGCTATGAGACAGGGAATTTATTCCCTGACGGGTGTGGAAGCCAAACAAATAAGCCACTTGTACTGAGCTTGTCGAAGTATCTGTAACCTAAGTTGACACCAATGAGCAGTGTTAAACCCCTACACCAAATAATAATCTTAAATTTAAAATCTCTGACGTGACTCGTAAATCATTAACTAAAAAACAACGGGCTTTAGAAATTCTTGCCCGTATTCAGTATCTTTATCCTGATGCAACTTGCTCTTTAGATTATGCAACTCCTGTACAATTATTAGTAGCAACTATTCTTTCCGCTCAATGTACAGATGAAAGAGTGAATAAAGTTACACCAGGATTATTTGGGCGATTTCCTGATGCGGAAAGTTTAGCAAATGCAGATTTAACAGAGTTAGAAGAATTGGTACGTTCGACGGGTTTTTATCGCAATAAAGCCAAGAATATTCAAGGTGCTTGTCGAATGATTGTCAGTGATTTCAATGCTGTTGTTCCCAACAAAATGGAAGAGTTATTAAAACTTCCAGGAGTAGCACGGAAAACTGCAAATGTAGTTTTAGCCCATGCTTATGGTATCAATGCTGGGGTGACAGTAGATACTCACGTTAAGCGGTTAAGTCAGCGTTTGGGCTTGACGAAAAATACCGAACCTGTGGGGATTGAAAAAGATTTAATGAAGTTATTACCCCAACCACATTGGGAGAATTGGTCAATTAGATTAATTTATCATGGTCGGGCTGTGTGTAAAGCCCGTTCTCCTGGTTGTAATCTTTGTGAATTGGCTGATTTGTGTGATATGAATTTGTCTCTCGCAGAGTCGCAGAGTCTCAGAGAGTAATATTGGGGAGTATTGGGTTGGGGAAATTTATTTCTCATGTCCCTATAATTGTGAGTAAGGGTGTAGAATAGAGAATGCTGTCTTTCATTACATTAGGGAATTCATGGCGAAAAAGAGTATGATTGAGCGCGAGAAGAAACGCGCCAAAATGGTAGCTAAGTATGCTGACAAGCGGGAAGCACTACTAGAAGAGTTCAGAACAGCAGCATCTCCGTTGCTAAAGCTAGAAGTTCACCGCAAAATTCAACAGTTACCTCGCAACAGTGCGCCTAATCGTAAGCACAACCGTTGCTGGTTAACTGGTCGTCCTAGAGGCTTTTACCGTGATTTCGGACTATCTCGGAACGTCCTCCGGGAATGGGCCCATGAAGGTTTGTTACCCGGTGTTGTTAAGTCTAGCTGGTAGTTAGTTGTCAGTGGTTAGTTGTCAGTGGTCAGTTGTTAGTGGTCAGTTGTTAGTTGTCAGTTGTTATTACCAATTACCAATTACCAATTACCAATCACCAATTACCAATAACTAAGATATTATTGACCACAACAATGATCAATTCCCAGACTATCTAAGAGTAGATCGCTAACGGCGTTGGCGATCGCAAACTCCCCAAAAAAGCTTTTAGAAAAATCAAATGATTGCATCTCTGTGACAATGGCAATTACCAGAGAACCTAAATCATTTTCTCCTTCCATGCGTTGTCTCACAAAAATCTGTGATGCCCGCTGGGCTATATTTTGATTTATTGCTTCAGGAATAAACTCTTGATCAAGCCAATGCAACAAGTTTTGTTGTAACCATTCTCCTTCTTCTTGGGGATTTTCCGAAGGTGGTAAGGTAATGGGTGGAATTGCTTGAGTCATTTTTGTTTGTATATTTTATATAGAATTTGTGTGCTGTGGGTAATCCCAGAAGAAGACAATGGAATATGATGTTGCTGCTATTATTCGGGGTTATGCTCAAGGTTATTTTCTCATGTCTGATGAGAGTAATAACTTGGGATGGTATGGAAGTAACGAACGGACTCTAATTCCTTTAGATGAACGCTTTCGCTATCCTAAATCATTACAGCGTGTTCTTAACCAGGAACGATTCACAGTAGCCGTTAACCGGGACTTTTTGGGTGTGGTTGCTGGCTGTGCTAACCGCGATACAACTTGGATTTCTCCAGAATTAGAAAAGATTTATTGGTTACTTTACCAAACTGGTTACGCTTATAGTTTTGAAACTTGGCAAGGTGATGAATTAGCTGGGGGAATTTTAGGGATTGTCATTGGTGGTATTTTTATTGGTGAATCCATGTTTTTCAATATTTCTGAAGGTTCTAAAGTGGCAATGGTGAAATTGGTAGAAAGATTACGAGAAAGGAAATTTCTACTATTTGACGCGCAAATGATGAATCCTCATTTAGCCAGATTTGGTGCTTATCATGTTAGTAGTGAAGAATATGAAATTTTACTAAAACAAGCATTACCAAGTCCTTGTAAATTAATTTGATTGGTGATTGGTGATTGGTGATTGGTGATTGGTGATTGGTGATTGGTGATTGGTGATTGGTGATTGGT
>NZ_JAQMTJ010000159.1:0-33685 GCF_028330815.1 Dolichospermum lemmermannii CS-548 | reverse complement strand
TATTCGGAACCATTACAGTTACTCAAAATATTTATTGACTTTAAATTAACTACAAAACTCTCGTATATATTTAATATTATGAACCTATTGTCAGAAAATGTCAATAGATGTCTGAAGATTTGATGTCCTATTCTTTACTCCTGACTCCTGACTCCTGACTCCTGACTCCTGCTATAAACACCTTTCTGATGTCTAACTTCAACTACTGTATGCACATTCCCACGAGGGGTAAAATCTGTTTTCACGGTGACTTCTAAAGGATCACAAGCAGCGACAAAATCATCTAAAATTTGATTGGCTGTTTCTTCATGGGAGATATAGCGATCGCGGTAGCTGTTAATATAAAGCTTGAGTGCCTTCAACTCTACTACCCTTTCATCTGGAACATAGGTAATATAAATGGTCGCAAAGTCAGGATAACCGGAAAAAGGACATTTACAAGTAAATTCCGGTAAAGTAATATTAACGTCATAGCGTCGCCCAATGCGGGGGTTCGGAAATGTAATTAATTTCCCTTCCGCAATTTCGCGTTCACCATATTTCATTTCTTGACTTGCTGGAGATACAGTTTCAGGTGCAAAGTTACTCATTATATTAGTAAAAAGAAATGCAGATATTCACAATTATTAACTTAACAGTTTTTAACATTTCTCTCCAGCTTAATGAGTTACTTACTTTCTTTTTCCCAGTCAGGACAATTTTTATCATCCCAACCATGAGGGTGCATAGCACAGACTAACAAATTACCGCTATAAACCTGGCCATGATAGTTACTACAACCAATACAAGCAGCATTTTTTTCTAGTGTCGCTTCTACTTGATATGGAAAACCAGGATCTATATCTTCGGTGATATCTTCCAGTTCCCAGTAAATCTCCAAAATTGGTTCGGCTAAATCTTGTAAAAACTGTTCGTGCAACGTAGCTAAAGTATCAATATCATCCTCAAATGCGCTTTGTACTTCTTCAGTAATCTGTTCCGTAACTTCAAAAAAAGCGTCTATCATGTCATTCACTCCGAGGAAGAACTGCTCTACTTCATCAGCCACGGTTTCGATCATGTCTATTAAGTCTTTTTGCCACTCTTCCATAACTTATACTCTCAAAGGCTAAAAACATGATGCTAAACGCCGTCTGACTGAAAGTTATAGAGTCTACGGTTAGTAATTGCAAGTAAAACCATCTTGGGTATAGCGTCATTTTTCTAGAATTAAAAGTTACTGATACCCAAGGTGAAAATTTTATCTTTACGGTTTGCGTTGCAGCCGTTTTAACTCTTCCTGTAGTTCTAGCACTTGATCGCGGAGATGATCTACGTTATCGCCATTTTCTTTATTTTCTTTTTTCGCCTCTTTCATACTAGGCTCTTCGTCATCATCTATGATATTTATCCGACGAGGTTCGGAAGGGGGTGTTTTTTCAGGCGTTTGTCCAGAGGTTGGTTGCTGTTGAGCTTGCTTCATCATATCTTCAACGAAGCGACGAGCCTCTTCTGTGTTCATCTCGCCTTTAGCCACCATTTCATCTGCTAATTTTTGGACTTGCGATCGCAGTTCGGCTAATTTTCCGCCAGCTTTTTCGCCAGCGTAAGAAGCTAACCCAACGCCGAGATAAAAAGCTTTTTGTACAATATCTCCAAAACCAGGCATTGCTGCTGAAAGCTCCTACAAATAAGGCGACCCGGAGACTACGCCTACCACAAGCATCCCTTATTGCTGCTACCTTCCGGTCCTGACAAGATTTGGGCGTTGAAGTTGCATAGATCCAGGTCTTTCATCATCATAACACTAAAATTCAAAATTTGTGTACTATTCCACAACAATTCGCCATTCAAATAATTGGTAGCTGACACAATCGTTCTGTACCAAGGGATCAGCCAATACTATTGCTTGTGCTTCATCCATTGATGCCGCCTCAAATAACATCATTCCACCACCCTTTTGCGCCCAATAACCTGTTTTAGCTTTGTGTCCTTTAGTAATCAACTCTTGAACATAGGCTCTGTGAGCGGGTACATATTGGTCAAAGGTGGGTTTATCAAGCTTACCAGTTTCAATTTTAACAAACCAAGGCATATTTCAGATCGGGATTTTTAGATTAGCAATGTTTCATTTAGTCTAAAATATCATGATTTGTTATCGTATTCCCGCTAATTCATATATTTTTGTGATTTATGTAATATTTCAGAACAAACCGCTATCTGTTTACACATCTATACTGTATACTTAGTTAGTAAGAGTTAAGAATAAAATGAGTCTAAAAACAGACAACTAGTAAATAAAAAACTCATATACAAGAAATGCACTGTGGAAATCGAGCAGGAACATTTAATTGTATGAGGATTATTTACTTGTTGCCAGAGGTAAACAGGAAATTTCGCATTGGCTTTTTTCCTTGTTGCCAAACTGATTAAATCAATGTCACCAGGATATCATCATGCCTAGCAAATTAAATCTCGATAGCAACGAAACTCTCAAACAAGGTGCGAAAGGACAAAAAGTTCAACAACTACAAGAAATCTTAAAAGCACTCAATCTAGATCCAGGAATAATAGATGGTGATTTTGGCAATAATACTGTCAAAGCCGTTAAACAATTTCAAAGTCAAAAAGGGCTTGAAGCAGATGGTGTAGTCGGAAAAAATACTCAAAATGCTTTAAATAATGCTCTTGGACAAGCAACAACAAGCGCAGCGTCATCTATATCATCTCCAACTTTAAACACCCCTACAAAAGGTTTTGGTGGGATAACTGGAAAACTACCACTTCCAGGTGTTCCTCTCATCAAAGAATTTGAAGGTTGTTATTTAAATGCTTATCGAGATCCTCTCAGTGGTAATTTACCTATCACTATTGGTTGGGGTACTACTAAAAAAAGAGATGGTAGTAACTGGGAATTAGGTGAAAGCATCACTCAACAAGAAGCAGATGATTTGTTGATGCTTCAGCTAGAGAATAGCTATCTACCACCTCTGCAAAAAATTCCGGTTTGGAATGAGTTAAACGCCAATCAACAAGGTGCTTTATTAAGCTTTGGTTATAACTTGGGTGCTAGTTTTTATGGTAATTCCAATTTCTCAAGTATAACCAGAGTTTTGAGAGATAAAAAGTGGGATGAAATTGAAGAAACTTTTCTAAAATACAGAAATCCTGGTAGCAATGTAGAAGCTGGATTAAGACGAAGAAGACAGGCAGAAGCTAAACTATTTTTAACTCCTGTTTAGTTAATAATTGAAGATCCGTAGAGAGGTTACACGAAACCTCTTCACATGACAAGTGGGACGCTGAATAATTGTCTCTACTACTCGTCGTTTTGCCTTTGTATCAATAGACTGGGAAACACTAAAATTAAGGAGATTACCATGAAAAAGCTGCATAAATTACTAATGACCAGCACCGTCATAGTTTCTATATTTGGGTGCAATATTCACAGCACTCTAGCACAAAATAGTCCAGAATTTAAAGCGATAGATTCTATAAAAGATAAAAATATCTTAATTGCTCAATCTCAACCTAGTATTAATAATACGGTTCAATTTGCCGTTAATGCAATCCACAAACTTAGACAACAAGGAAAGATTAATCTTCGTCGAGAAGGTAATTACACTTTTGGTGATATTAAGATAGAGATAGATAATGTAAAATCGGAGTTGCTGAATCAAAACCTTAATGATTTCTATAATAATGACTATACTGCCACAAATTTTTGCTGACGGGTGGTTTAGTTTCCTAGCTTTTTTCAATGCGATTTACGGTGCATCTAAAACCCAAGAACTCATAGTAAAAGCCAGAAGTCAATTAAACATAAAAGACCCATTACAAGCTGAAAAACAACTCCTTAATCATTTTTAGTGCGATCGCCGATATTATAAACTACAATAAAAATACTTAAAGAAAGGGCTAAAAATGGTCAAATCAACTTTGTACACGACGGCAAAAGTCCTGCCAGGAAATAAAATTGAAATTCAAGCTCCAGATCTGACTGTAGGACAAACTGTTGAAGTCGTTATTTTGGTTCAAGAAGTTATTTCTCATTCTTCTACCACCGAAGATATCTCTCCATCCTTAAAACAGCGTCTTGCTTTTCTGAAGTTACCAATGACTGAACGTAGGAATATTCTCAAAAGTCAAGCCGATATAATGCTCTCTCACTATCAACAAGATTCTGAATGGCAGGAGTTAATGGCAGGTGACATCATTGAGTATTAACCCTGATCTGCCAAAACGTGGAGAAATTTGGTTAGTCAACTTCGATCCTACTGTTGGTGCAGAAATCAAAAAAGTGCGTCCTGCCGTCGTCATCAGTTCAGATTCAGTAGGAAAGCTTCCTATCAAGCTTATTGCTCCTATTACAGACTGGAAAACATATTTTTCATCAAATTTCTGGCACGTTAAGATTGAACCTAACAGTATCAATAGATTGAATAAAGATTCTGCAATTGATACTCTTCAACTAAGGGGGGTGGATTTACAAAGGTTTATTCGTAAATTAGGAAGCATTTCTGAAATTACAATGCTGGAAATTATAGCTTCCATTGCTACTGTAATCGAATTTGAGGTCTAACAAATCATTGCACCCGACCGTGTGTTAGATAACTCGTAATCATGTAAATTTATTGGAGGCGGGTGAGTTCAACCTTTAAATTACCTAATCTTTAAAACTTCTATCTTTCTCAAGCAAAATGTCAAATGAATCAAAAATCCCATGGCCAATTTGGGCTGCTGTTATGCTGGCTTGCGCGTTTATTGCTGCTTACGCCTCTCGTCCCCAAACCGACGATCAAAGAGTTGAGGATCTACAAAGAAAAATTAGCAGTTTAGAAGCACAATTAAATCTTCAGCAACCGACTTATTCTCCAAGTGTTTCTGAACTATCGCCATCTCAATTTCCTAAATTACGAACGCCAGAACCCTCTCTATTAGATGTGAACAACCCAAAATCATCATCTAAAGCAATACCTACATCAACTCCTACTATTACTGCTGAACCAACTCCAAGTTTATCAAATCCAAAATGGGACGATAGTGTTTTAAATTCTGGTTCTGTAGGAACTGAATATTCAACTTCGTATAAGATGATCGAAGGACCTGTATTTAATCAACAGAATCAACAAGTAGAGTGGATTGTTGAATTTTCATTTCCTCCAGAAGTAGAAAGAAGCCCTGCACTGAAAGAAGCTTACTTAAAACTTGAATTATGGGATGGCTTTAGGGCTGAATTTATAGATAGTTCTGGTGTGATTTTAGAAGCGAAAAACCTTGATAAAGAAGGTCAAGGAGGCAACAGAAGACGATATACTTTGAGAGTTCCCAATAGTATTTGGGAAAAATGGTCAAAAGTAGCTATGGTAAAAGTTGTCAGATATAGGTGAGACTGCTTATATAGAGTTGAAGCAAAATTACTCTGTTGATGAAGCAAAAACACTTTGTGAATTAGGTTTACAGCCAAAAGAATAATTAAGATCGAGAAAATCTTACTCATATATTACTGATAGGAAATAATCATGAACACATTTCATAAGTGGTTGATGAATACGACTGTCATAACCTCTATATTAGCCGGAAATATCAACTTGGTACAAGCACAAAACAGATCAGAATTGCTTCTAGTTGATCAACTCCCAACTAACACGGAAAATTTCAGAAAAGGTCAGACTATGAAACTTATTTGGGCGTAAGTCGTCTACTCATCCCGTAGCAAATGTCTAACTTAGCCGTTAGAGTGGACGTAACTAGTATTTTGATTACCAACTTCCTTCAAGGAGATTAACCAATGTCTGCAACCTCAGCTTATCGAAACTCGAACATGAATTTGCAAAAATGGGCCGCTGCTGTGGGTGGCATTGCTGTACTTATCCTTTCACTTACCCCGACAGCAAATGCAAAGCCGACCCCAGCCGAAGCAACAATTTGCTCCCCCGTAAATGGTCAATGGTATTTCGGAGGCAAGCCTGGTCCGATTATCACTCAAAAGGGCAAGCAGCTTTCGGTCGATATGTCCGTTTATGGTCGCCCCACTGCAACTGGCAAATTTCTAAATGAAACTCAGATCAAAGTCACTTTTCCGGACGATGCAACCTTTATTGGGACATTAAATCGTCGGGGGCAGATTAGCTGGGATAATGGTACCCTTTGGGAAGCCCGGGATTTTTCAGGTACTTGGAAATTCTTGGGAAGACCTGGTCCGATTGTCACTCAAACAGGGGATCAGCTTTCGGTCGATATGTCCGCTTACGTTCGCCCAGTTGCAAAGGGTACGGTGACTCCCCCCTCTGCGGCAAAAGTTAACTTTCCCGACGATGGAACCTTTGGTGCAACGCTCGTGAGTCCGAGTTGCATTAAGTGGACAAATACGACTATTTGGACGAAATAGCGGTCATTATTGTTGGGTTTCATCCACAGCTTGTAGTGCGATCACAGATATTGTAGTGTGATTGCACATACATACCGCATAAATCAAATATAAAGGAATTCCGCATAGACTACAATAAAAATACGGCGTTGCTGAACTTAGGTATGAAATTGACAAATTCAAAATTTGAAACTTTGCGCCTTTGCACGAAATAAATATCATAATCATACCCCAATTCAGCAGCACCAAAAATATTTAAAGAAAGGGCTGAAAATAGCCCTGCACTCGACCATAAGGTAAACCACTTATAACCACCCAAAGTAATTGTCAACGGGTGAGTTCAACCTTTAAATTACCTAATCTTTAAAACTTCATACCAATTACTTGCTATGAGGACGCTGAATAATTGTCTCTACTACTCGTCGTTTTGCCTGTGGATCAATTCCTACTAAACGTACATATTCACCGCTATATTCAGATAAACAAGCTTCTAAGGTAGAAATAGCATCGGAATGGGCATCAATTTGAAAAGAACCGCAACTTTGCCAAGAACCTGTGCGAAAACGCCGTTCGTCAACGTGTTCAATGCCAATTTTACAACCTTGGGCTAAAATTTGCCGAACTTGTGCCTGAGTTTCTAAACTTAAATGAGTAGGTTGATTAATCGCAGGTTTACTCACAGGAACTTCCGCAACAGGAGAATTTGCTTGATAACCTTTACCTCGATTTAAACGATTATATTCATCCACTAAATGAGAAGTTTCCACTCGTTTTTGTTCACCAACCATAAATTTACCCGACTCGATTAAATGCGATAAAGTAAAATCTGGCTTTTTAAATGCTGGTGGACCCTCCAAACTATTGACAACTCGCAAAGAGACATTTTCAAAACCAATTTGATGGATGAAATTACGGATTTGTTCATCATAAATCCGGGAACGCAAAGCACTAAAAAAGTCAATAGATTGATGGGGAAAAGTATCAACAAATTGTGCAATTTCTCTTTGTGAAAGACCATCTTCTGCAAAAATTCCTCCCACAATTCCTACCTTATCATCGCGGTTCGGTTCCCAGTAAAATTTGTCCATTCTCCCATCACGAATTAATGGTGCATAGAGAGTAGAAAAATCATTTCCGGTGACAATAATCGGGACACGACATAAAGGATTGGAGTCATAACTTCCCGGTAATTGCACATCTGTGGGATTATCAGCAATATTCATCAATGTGGCATTTACCAACTGAGTATTTACTGTATATTGAGTTCCTTCATCAAAGCGTCCTGCACCTGCATCTAAATCATTAATCATCAGTACGCACATTTTCCCCCGTACCTTGATTAATTCTGCTGTTTCCCGATAACGTAACCGAATTAACCGCGCAGGATCTCCCGCGTCTGGACTTTCTAATTCTCCTCCAGATATCAAGGTGACTTCGATACCCATTTTCTCAAAAACTAACTCGCATTGAAAAGTTTTTCCCTCACCTTTGCGGCCATGAATTCCTAAAATTAAAGGAACGCGAATCCCAGGAATATTTAAGAAATTTTTGGTGATATGAACTGCAAGTTTATCAAGAAAACTAGGCGCAATGTAGTAACTCATAGAATGTATCCCTGGTTAGTTGTCAGTTGTCAGTTGTTAGTAGGGGCGAAGCATTTGGAAGATAAATTATCGGTCATTGCCAAAAATAGTTCTCCAAATGCTTCGCCCGTACAGTTGTTAGTTGTTAATTATCTAAGTCACTTTCGAGAATAGAGGCTAGAACTTGTCTGGTATTAGTTTGAAATTCTTTGACATTAACACGATTCAAAAACCAAATTGATAGTAACATTCCTAAAGCTTCTAAGACAAATACCAAACCATAAGCTAATACTAAATTATCTGGTAAAAACTTACGTCCCAAATCTAAAACAGTACCACCAATTACCGTAGCAATGCCTCTAGATAAAGATTGGGCAAGTCCCCAAGCACCAATAAATGTACCTGCGGCTTCGGCAATTGTTAAGTCTAACATTAAAGTTACTGCTGCGGTGGTCACAAAACCAGTAGCTAAACCAAATAAAACTAAAGTTGATTTTAGTAGAGATGGATTTGCAGAAAATCCCGAAAAACCTATTAATAAAGCGGCAAATGCTACTAAAATACAACCTAATTTGATAGTTCGAGCTTTACCTAAACGGGGAACAATGAAAAAACCCGTGATACCATAGGAAATTAATATCCCTGTCCCGTAAAAAACGTTGAGTTTGGTACTTTCTGCTAAGGGCATTTTAAAGACTTGCCCCGCATAAGGTTCTAAAATGGGATCTTGCATAAACAAGCTAATAGTCATCACTAATAAAAAGGTGAAAAACAAGCCTGTTTGTGGACTAGCTGTTAAAATTTTCCAGGCACCTTTTAAGGTGATACCATCTTCCCGATTTCCTTTATTAGCACAGTTAAAAAAACGGGAATATTTTTTTTCTACACCTACAGTTGCAATAATTGCTAAACAAAAAACTATTCCAGGAACAATCACAAATAGACGATTAATTGCTGCTTGTAAAAGTTCGATGGGTGCGTTTGTGCTTAATTGCTTTAAGAGGCTGGAACTGATAATTGCCCCTACTATAATCCCTACCATTAACATTGACCAAACAATCCCCACAACTTGAGAACGGTTGTCTTCTTCGGAGATATCCACTAATAAAGCTGCAAATGCTGTACTACTAGCGCAAATTGCTAAACCGTAAATTGCGAACACTAAACCGAGAACCGCTGTCCAACCGATGGTTTGGGTAGTCCATGTCCAAGTATCAGCAATATTAGCGGCATTTAACTGCCACATTACTTGTACCGCTAAAAATGCTGCGATCGCAAATATTCCTGCTCCTATCCAAACGTAAGCCGTGCGATGATAACCTAATAATGGTTTAGCATCGGACATTTGCCCAAATAAAATCCTTGTGGGGGCGATAAAATAAGGTATTGCTAATACTAAGCTGCCTATAGTTGCCGGAATGGCGATTTCCTGAATCATGACGCGGTTAAGCACTCCCAGAGTCAAGATAGACATCATACTCAACCCCATTTGAAACAGTCCTAGCCGAAACATGGTCAAAATGTTGACCTTGGGGATAGATAAGGATTGATTTGGGGTGTCAAATGTATCATCCATTGCCATAGCTGTTTGTTTGTATTGTTTACCAGATACAGAAATCAAATATGAGTCTTATGTTATCTCAATTAAATGGTAAATTAATTTTGGCAATCCTGACATTTAATTTTTATTAGAATACAATTCTCACCATGAATGATTCATCAATTACCATTACTAAGTTATTAGATTCTGATTTGGAAGAACTGAGAAAAGTCAGTCAAGAAATTTGGTATAACCACTATTCTTCAATTCTCAGCACTGAACAAATCGAGTATATGCTAACTAAAATGTATGGAACAGGAATAATTGAAAATGAAATTTATAATAGAGGGATATTTTATGATAAAGTTTTGCATAATTCTAAATTAGTTGGTTATTTATCATACAGTTCAGAAATCATAGATAATATTAGTTATTTAAAATTACATAAATGTTATTTGTTGTCATCTTTGCATGGTTTTGGCTATGGTCAAAAGATGTTATTTCATATTTATCAAAAAGCGCAAGCAATGAATTTGAAACAAATAATCCTGAATGTTAATAAAAGGAATGAAAAAGGAATTAAAGCTTATTCTCGATTTGGTTTTAAAATTATTGATAGTCAGGTAATAGATTTTGGTGATGGATTTGTATTGGATGACTATATAATGGGCTATGAGATTTACGAGAAGTTAATTATTCAGTAGTTTATTGAGTAGTGTTAGCGACAGCGTAACGCACCGAAGGCCTCTGGAATAATTTGTAATTATGCAGATGGTTTTTCAATAACCAAAGTACCAGCTAAGATATCGTGTAAAGAACGATTTTTTTGATTAAATAGCATAAATATCATATCACCTAAACCAAAAGTCAAGAAAGTCAACAATATTTTAACTATAAATCTCCAAGTAGCGCGCCACAAAGAAATTCTTTTACCATTCATATCAGTCACAATTATTTTGCAGATACCTTGTCCATAAGTTGATTGTTTAACGGAACTTTCAGCTAATGCAAAATGAAGCCAAGTAAAGATTACAGATAAAACTAAGGATATACTATACCATAAATCACTACAGATACCATTTATTCCACAATTTCGATCTGGTATAATTATTATGATTATGATACTTCCTAAGAAAGCTATAGACAATGGCATGAAAATACAACATATTATTAAATCAATAAAGTACGCTAAAAAACGTATCCAAGGTGATGCGTATTTAGGAGAAATTACTACTTGATTAACTTTTCCAGATGTGGATACTACCGTTTTAGCATAAGGACCATAATTAGAAGATTGACTATTGGAATTAGGAACTTTAAATTTAGGTGAAGAGGTCTCAACTTCAGCTAATCTATATAAAATTTCCTGGGTATCTCTTGGTCTATTTCCCGGAAATGGAGACATTAAATAATCAATCAAATCTAATAATTTTTGGGAAATACTAGCAGTATCATCTCGCCAAATTAACGTCCCTGTGCGAGAATCTTCCGCAAAATCTTGAGGATATTTACCAGTTAATAAATAAACAAAAGTTCGCCCTAAAGCAAAAAAATCTGATTGCGGAACAGCCTTACCATTCATTTGTTCAGGTGGCGTATAACCTGCGGAAATAATCCCTGTAACTTGCTGTCCTGCGACTTTTTGCATCAAAGTTTGTGTAACTTCCCGCGCTGTGCCAAAATCAATTAATACCAATTGACCAGATGGACGGAGCATAATATTAGGTGGCTTAATATCTCGATGAAAATAATTTTGTCGATGGACTTGATGTAAAATTTCAACTATCTGTTTCAACCACCGTACAGCCGCACGTTCACTAATAGCTTTATCATTACGTTGAGTCATATATTCTTCTAAATTCATCCCCTCAATTTTTTCCATTACCAAACAATGCAGGGGTTCTTGATCTCTAGGAGAATAAATAAAATAACCATCTGATTCAACCTTAGGAATACCAGGATGCTTGAGTTGTTTTAAAACTGCCGCTTCTTGTTGAAACAATTCAATAGCTTTAGGAACTGTATTAAACAGAACCTTCAAGACTTTCTTTGTACCAGAGTCATCAATTTCATAGGTTTTACCGAAACCACCACCCCCCAAGGGACGAAGGACTCGATAGCACCCCTCTAAAAGTAACTCAGAACCACATGATTGACAAAATAAGGGCTGTCTGGTGTTTTGCGGTTGTGGGCAGTTGGGATTGATACAGTAGCTCATTGACTGCTAATATAGAGTATATTTTTGATACTCATAAATCATAACCGTTGTCTGTACCCTCTCCGCTTAAAAAAAAGAAATATCAAAATTGTGCGTTATTTTTCACCATAAACGCTGTATGGGATAGGCATCAAAAATTGTATCAGCACTTATTATAGGCATATTTTCCACCATAGCCTGTGCAATTAACATTCTGTCAAAAGGATCACGATGATGTAAAGGAAGTTGAGCAATAACTGAAATATGCTGTTGCTTGATTTCCTTTAATGTAATACCGTTACCAATTATTTGCTGTTCGACAAAATCATCAAAACTCATATCCAAATTAAGTTTACCTATGCTGTGTTTAATTGCCATTTCCCAAACACTGGCAATACTCAAAATATTGTCATTATTCTCAATTTGTAATCTCAAATTATCGCTAATTCTGGGATTACCCATAGTAAACCACAGCAGAGTATGAGTATCAATTAATTGCTTCATTCCATATACTCCTTCAACTCTTCCAAAGGTTCATCAAAATCATCAGATATTTTGATCATTCCCTTTGCACTACCAAATTTAGGACGAATTTTAACTGGTAATACAGGAATTAATTTCACCACAGGTTGATTATCTTTCATGATGATAATTTCATCACCACCAAGTGCGGCTTCAATTAAATCAGATAAGTGTTGAGATGCTTCGTTAACAGTAATTTGTTGCATAATTACCACCTTTAGCCTTTTGTGTGTGCGACTCAACCGACAATTCTATTCTCCATCAAAAACTAAAAAAAGGGTATTGCTGAATCAAAGAATGAAACTCACCGATAGCCTGAGTGGCGTAACCATGGTTAATTTTGAAAACTCTTACCTTTGCGTCTTTGCTCCTTTGTGCCTTTGCGCGAAACATAATTCATAAAGCCATTATGTAACGCTAAAAAAAAGAGAGATAGAAAACTCTACCTCTCTTTTTAATTCATCAAATAACTATGAGCTAATTAGCTCTTAGTATCTGCTGGGTTTGTGAACAAGGAAGCTCATAACTTGACACTGCTTGATGTTGTCAAAACCAACAACACGGATGTAGCAGTTGCTATACTGAGAACGGCAACCTTGAACTTCGCTCAATACTTCTTGAGTAGTTTTAGCACCGAACAAAGGTAACTTCCACATTGTCCAATAAAGTTCTGTAGGTTCAGAAGTTTCGTTGAATTCAATTGCAGGAATGAAACCTTGTGTGATGATGTACTGAACTTGCTTGGCGATTTGCGCGTCAGACAAAGGGGGAAGGTAAGAAAGGGTTTCGTAACGACGCTCTTTAGGTAAAGTTTGCATAGTTTTTGCTAAGTGGGGGAGATTTTTTATGACTTGGTTGACTGACTAATTGGATAAATTATCCAAATTAGTATCAGATATTGTCTGTCTTTGGTATTTCGAGGCTGGGACTTGATAAACTTAGTTGCGTAATGCGTTCGAGATGCTGGCGACGCTGTTCCATATTGGCTTGCTGAATGCCAGTTATCACCATTTCTGGTAAAAACTCCGTCACTTCCGCCGCTATGTGTTCCCTGACAGTCATAATCCGCAATGCCAAATCTGACTTTTCTAGAAACAATTCCTCTATATAAGCTTCTCCGTCTTGGATTTTCCCAGCGGAAAAGTTTTGCAACCAATGTGCTAGAGGAGGATTTGTTTCGCCTAGCTGTGCCAATACAGTCCTCAACGCCTGATAAGTCAGGTAGCTTTGGAGAGTTTTGGCTGTGTCTTTCGCAATTTGCTTTAAATCCATGCTTGACCCAGCCCTTTAGATTTTTAGATTTTGGATTGTATATGAATCCAAAATCCCAAATCCTCAATTATCAGACGGTATCCATTGCTTCAAACTCGAACTTAATTTCTTTCCACAGTTCGCAAGCAACAGCCAACTCAGGAGACCACTTAGCAGCTTCGCGGATAATATCGTTACCTTCACGAGCCAAGTTGCGACCTTCGTTACGAGCTTGAACAACTGCTTCTAGAGCTACGCGGTTAGCTGTAGCACCAGGAGCGTTACCCCAAGGATGTCCGAGAGTACCACCACCGAATTGGAGTACGGAGTCATCACCAAAGATTTCTACCAACGCGGGCATATGCCATACGTGGATACCACCGGAAGCAACTGCCATTACACCGGGTAAAGAAGCCCAGTCCTGGGTAAAGTAAATACCACGAGACTTGTCTTGCTCGATGTAGTTTTCACGCAATAGGTCAACGAAGCCCATGGTGATTCCCCGTTCACCTTCTAACTTACCAACTACTGTACCGGTGTGAATGTGGTCACCACCAGACAAGCGGAGAGCTTTAGCCAATACGCGGAAGTGGATACCGTGGTTCTTCTGACGGTCAATTACAGCGTGCATAGCCCGGTGAATGTGCAACAGAATACCGTTATCACGACACCAGCGAGATAGTGTGGTGTTAGCGGTGAAACCTGCGGTCAGGTAATCGTGCATGATGATGGGCTGTTTGAGTTCTTTAGCGTACTCAGCCCGTTGGATCATTTGTTCGCAGGTAGGAGCGGTAACGTTCAGGTAGTGACCTTTGATTTCGCCTGTTTCTGCTTGTGCTTTGTTGATAGCTTCAGATACAAACAAGAAGCGATCGCGCCATCTTTGGAAAGGAGCAGAGTTGATGTTTTCGTCGTCTTTGGTGAAGTCCAAACCACCACGTAAACATTCGTAAACTGCGCGTCCGTAGTTCTTAGCGGAAAGACCTAATTTGGGCTTGATTGTACAACCCAACAGAGGACGACCGTATTTGTTCAATTTGTCGCGCTCTACTTGGATACCGTGAGGAGGTCCTTGGAAAGTCTTGATGTAAGCTACAGGGAAACGAATGTCTTCCAAACGTAATGCCCGTAAAGCTTTAAAACCAAATACATTACCGACGATGGAGGTTAGTACGTTGGTGATAGAACCTTCTTCAAACAAGTCCAAAGGATAAGCAACATAACAAATATATTGGTTATCTTCACCGGGAACTGGTTCGATGTCGTAACAACGACCTTTGTAGCGATCTAGGTCGGTGAGCAAGTCTGTCCATACTGTTGTCCATGTACCAGTAGAAGACTCAGCAGCTACAGCCGCACCAGCTTCTTCAGGAGGAACTCCGGGTTGGGGGGTCATCCGGAAAGCTGCTAATAAATCTGTATCTTTAGGAGTGTAATCAGGTGTGTAATAAGTTAGTCTGTAATCTTGAACCCCAGCTTTATACCCAGACTTAGCCTGAGTCTTAGTTTGCGCGTAAGACATATTTTTCTTCCAAGAAGTCTTTCTTTTTACTATCAAATCACGTTATGTGCCACTTCTTCTCATTCCTACTCTTAATTCATTCTTAATGAGATTATAAGTTTTGCTTATAGTTAGGGGCGATCAATTTCTATGGTGGCAGTATTACTCCTGCACGAATTAAGTTGCGGTAATTGCTACTGCAACAAATTGTTTACCAGTTATTTTTCGTCCCAAGAATACAAAATCTTTTCATCTTGAGTTTGCATACCCTACTAAACTGGCTTGATTCAGCCGTCTGCGGATTTTTGCCTGAAAGCCGCATTCCAGACCTAAGGCTGGTTTGCTGCAACTCTCTTTTTTTCCTGATGTCTTTACCTAAAGCGGGTAAAGATTGATCACGAGGCATTTTCATTCTCAGACAGGTTTAGTCAGGGGATGAGCAAGAAAAGAAGAAACTGCACATCACGGAATTTGTAGCTTACCCCACAATATATCAATAATTCAATAAGTTATTTTGCGAATTTTGTTAATTGATATATTTAAATTTGTTATCACATAAAGATTTAACATTTTGTGAAGATTTGTTTACAATTGTGTATATCTCAAGTAAATATTCACTTGAAAGTTATGCAATACCTGTAGATGTAGCTGGTACTTAAAAGCTTTGCAATAAATATATTGCTACTGTTTTATACTAAGTAAATTACTAATGCAATTTGCTCAATGGGAGATAATATAGAAACAGAGAGTTGTTTTAGAGGAGATTATATGCTGACGTTACAAGAAATTATTACTTCTATTGAAAGTTTACCCACAGAAGATAGAGAGTATTTATTTGAGTTTCTTCAAAAGCAACGAATTGAGAAAAAGCGGGCTGAAATTTTAACTAATGCTCAGGAAGTTAAACAAGCTTTTAAAGACGGTACAGCAAAGAGAGGAAGCGTTGATGATTTAATCGCTGATTTACTAGGAGATGATGATGGAAGTTGTCTGGAGTAGTGGATTTAAGCGGTCTTTTAGCAAGATTACCAAGAAAAACCCGCAATTAAAAAATCAAATTGTTAATGTATTAAGGCTTTTGGCCGATGATCCCTTTACACCGTCTTTGAAGTCTCATAAGTTAGGAGGAAATTTAGCGGGTTTATGGTCTTGTTCTGTTACTTATGATTGTAGAATTATCTTTAATTTCTCTGAAGATGAAGAGTTATTAGAAATGGTTATTTTATTGATAGATATTGGCAGTCATTATGAAGTTTATTAAATGGTAAAATTTAGGCTGAGACTTTGCATTTCAAGATTAAAATAGCCTAACTAATTAAATGAATATGCAAAAATAATATCAAGCTGGATATACTTAACTAAATGCGTGCAAACTTACTGAGATTAATAGCTTTACCAAGCATAGTCACACCAGCTATAGCCCAAAAGGTTGATAATACAGACAAAAATCCCAGTCCCCAAGGATTAATTTGGGCGGGAATGCCAAATCAATTGTTAGTGATTAACCAAAAAGTGGTATTGTATTAAGGTCTGTAACTCCCCTGGGCGGACGTAACGTGACATCAGTTAAATTTGCCAGAGATTGACAATTATCAGTTGACAATTAACAATTGACAATTATCAATTATAAATTATCAATTATTTATGGCAGTTACTACCCAACAATTAACTCAATGGAAACAACAGGGAAGGGCGATTGTTGCGTTAACTGCCTGGGATTATGCGATCGCTCAACTTTTGGATCTAGCTGGTGTAGACTTGATCTTAGTTGGTGATTCTCTTGCCGTCGTCCTTGGTTATGAAACTACCTTACCAATAACTTTAGATGAAATGATCCATCATGCTAAAGCTGTGCGGCGTGGTGTCAAAAATGCTTTAATGGTAGTTGATTTACCATTTTTGACCTATCAAGAAAGTATTTCCCAAGCTATGCACTCCGCCGGTAGAGTGTTGAAAGAAACGGGGGCGCAAGCGGTGAAATTAGAAGGTGGCTATCCCGCAATGGTGGAAACCATTACCCGGTTAGTGCAGTCGGGGATTCCCGTTATGGGCCATGTGGGATTAACACCCCAGTCAATTCATCAATTAGGGTTACGACAACAGGGAAAAACCCAGGAAGAAGGTGAGAGAATTTTTCATGAAGCGATCGCTCTCGAACAAGCCGGGGTTTTTGCTATAGTATTAGAACATATTCCTACAAAACTAGCACTGCAAATTACTCAAAAAATCCGTATTCCCACCATTGGCATCGGTGCAGGTTCTAGCTGTGATGGTCAAGTATTAGTCACTTCTGATATTCTCGGACTTTCGGAAAAACAACCACCATTCGCCAAGGTTTATACAAACTTACGAGAAACAATTACCAAAGCTGTCCAAGATTACGCTGTGGAAGTGCGAGAAGGACAATTTCCTAAATGAGTTTGTTGGGCTTCGCCCCGCTTCGCTAACACGCTCCAGGCGCAGAGTCTCAGAGAGTGAGAGTTTGAGAGAATGTAGAGAAGTTTCAATGAACGTCTCTACATGAGTTTTGCAAAACTCCCAATTAAACCAATTTCAAATCAGGATATTCCGCAAATAAATCATCTGATGTTAGGGTATCCTCTGACGCTTGGGGAGTCCACAAAACTTCAATTGCTAACAGTTGTTCACCACCAAGACTACCAATTTGACGTAAAGCTTGACGCAAATCATCAGCATTATTAATAGCGGGAATTTCACATTTACCCAAAGTTGCTGCTAATAAAGTGACAATAATATATTCTCCCGGCCCTTCACTAATCAAACGAGTCGGGTTATCTTCACCAGGTAAAGCTTCCTGACAAACAGCCTTGAGTTGATTATTCACATTAGAAAGAGTTTCTTCGCTAAATTTACTGCGTTCGGCTAAAGATAACCGATTAAATTGGGATTCTGCGGAATTTAACTTTGCTTGTTGAGTTCCACCACCTGCATATACCCAATACTCAGGGTGACGCAATAAAGCCAAACTAGCTTCTTGTAAAACTTCGCTTCTTCCCGCTGGGCTATTGGTATCAGCAGTTTCCGCAATTCGATTGAGTTCGGGTTGTAAATCTCTTGCTTGGGCTAGTAAACCAACTTGTAACCGGGTGACAGACACCGAAGGGTTGCTGCTATAGCTGACTTCTTCCGTTTCTCCACTGGTAACACGGCGAAATGTTTGGACTAAAAAATTCGCCATGGCAAAAAAGATCAAAATCCCAAACAACCCGCCAAAACCGCCACCAAAACCCCATAAGGGCAAAAGAAACGGAAATCCGAAACCACCGCCATAGGGAGCATAGTAGCCGCCATTACCGGGCATACTTGTCCGGGGTGTGTAGGTACGGCTAGAAGGCATTCTAAAAGAACCACCACCGATTCTGCCACCACTGCGGGCTGCTAAGGCATCATTAGCATGACTGAACGCCAAAGTTAGCACTAAGCTAAGGATAAAGGCGGTTTTAAATAGGGGTTTGAGGAATCCTTGTAGTTTTTTACTCATAAGACATTTATTGTGACAACTGTATTTTGATGATGACTTCCCCTGTTTTGAAGAAGTAACGCTGTCTCTAATCTACCGTGTCTTATCTTTATTAGGGAGGAAATAGGGAGGGATTTCTAGAGTTGATAACCGTACTCAGTCAATTTCTCCAACAAAATTTTTCATCAAATCTCACAATTCAATCTTATCAATCATAATTTATTGAGTTTTTGAAAAAATTGGTGATTGTTTTTCTCTTTTTATTACCAGTTGCAAAAACTCAGATTTCTCACAACTGAAATAATTTACTATTACCAATTTTGAACTTTATTTATGACTGTCAAGTAAATCATGGTGAGAAAAAATTCCCTTCAATTTTAAATTAGTGAAGACATTTATAGAATTTACTAATTCTCGTTGTTGAGAACTTAAATTTATTGCTTCTAAAGCTTGATCAATATTATTACCGTTATGTAATTTGTGAGCAAGCAAGTTACGTTGAGATAAATCTAAAATTGCGGCAATTTCTTTATTTCGACGCTGACGAATCCCCTGTAGTTCTTGATTTTCTTGGGGAGTAAAATCATATTCAGATAATTTGATATTATCCCTAATTTCTCCAGAGTTAGTAAAAAAGTGATCTGCGAAAGCAAAAGGAACTTCCCAGGAGAAAAAGACAACAGCAAAAATAAGAGCCAAAGTCAAGAACCGTTGTATCAATTTATTAATCATGTTGATTTTGATGTTAATAACAGCTTAAATTAAATTCTAACCAGGGAAAGATTAGCCTAGACAATTTTCCTATTTCTGGGTACGACTTGCCAAAGAGAAACAAACATTGATCAGCATTTATTCAATAGAACAAACTTACTAGTCATTAAATGGCATAAATCCTGAGTTCAAGACAGTGACAAGGAAATCAGGCTGTTTCTATCTTCGAGGTGAGCTAAAACAGATAATGTTTTCTCTATGACTAAATTCAGAAATTGATCATCAGGATAATTATTTTGCCGATTGATTGTAAAAAAATGTAAAGCCTGTATATTTAAATTAGATAATACATATTTTTGCCAGTGCATCATAAATTAGAAGTTTCAAAATTCATATCATACACATAGATTTTTAACTATTCATTCCGTCAACTTGTTATCAGTCATGACATTACCTGAACCTCAAACCGATATTAAAGACATTTCTCCCTCACCTCCCAAGTCAAATCGGTGGCTGCGGTTGGTATTAGCCGCACTGTTATTGATTGGGGGTGTCAGCGGGATAGCATGGAAATTGCTAAATCCTGAAAAACCAAATCCAGCAGTGGCTAATGCGCCACCTCCAGGGGTTAAAGTTAAACTATCACCAGTGCAAACAGGTACAGTTGAAGATAGTACGGAATATATAGCCAGTTTAGAATCGCGGCGTTCAGTCAATCTCCAACCGCGAATTCAAGGACAAGTTTCCCAAATATTCGTCAAATCAGGAGATTCAGTTTCCTCCGGGACTGCGATTCTGCAAATAGATTCTCAACAACAACAAGCCGCAGTTAGTAGTTTATCTGCTGCTGGTCGAGGTTCACAAGCGCAACTAGAAAATGTTCGCGCTACTCTTAAATCTTTGCAAGCAGAACGGTTAGCAAATATCGCAGATGTACGCTTAAACCAACAAGATTATAATCGCTATTCTGAATTAGCCGCACAAGGGGCTGTATCACGTCAAACTCAAGATTTATATGCTAACAAACTGGCGACAGCAAAAGCCCAACTAGGGGCGATAGATTCCCGCATTCAAGCTCAAATAGCTACCATATCCCAGGTAGAAAAATCCTTAGTCCAAGCTGATGCCAATATTAAACAACAACAAATTCAACTGCAATATTACACAATTACTGCTCCCTTCACTGGAACTGTTGGTGATATTCCCGTTAAAGTAGGGGATGTTGTGAATACTTCCACACCATTAGCAACTATTACCCAAAACCGACCTTTGGATGTTAAAATTCCTGTCCCTTTGGAAAAAGGTACACAATTACGTCCAGGATTACCAGTTGAATTAATTAACGCCCAAGGTAAAATCATCGGCAATAGTAGTATATTCTTTATTTCTCCCAATATTACAAATAACTCTCAATCAATATTAGTTAAGGCACTTTATAACAATGACAATGGGCAACTACGAGCCGATCAATTAATTCGGGCTAAAGTGATTTGGAATCAACGTTCTGGCGTGCTAGTTCCCACAACAGCAATATCTCGAATTGCTGGGGAAACCTTTGTATTTGTAGCCGAAACCGGAAAGTCTCCTCAAGGTGGTTCTCAATTAATAGCTAAACAAAAACAGGTGAAGTTAGGCAATATTAAAGGGAATGATTATCAAGTAATTGAGGGATTACAACGGGATGAAAAATTGATAATTTCAGGAATACAAAACCTCAGAGACGGACTGCCAATAATTCCTGAAAATGAGGGAATAGGGAACGGGGAACGGGGAACAGGGAACAGGAAATAGTGAAAGGAAGTAATTACCAATTACCAATCACCAATTACCAATTACCAATTACCAATCACCAATCACCAATTACCAATTTATGTTTGTTAACTTCTTTATTAAGCGACCTGTATTTACCAGCGTCTGCGCTATTATCATTTTACTTGTTGGTGCAATCAGTATTCCCACATTACCTACAGCCCAGTATCCAGAAATTAGTCCCACGCAGATTATCGTCAATTCTAATTATGTTGGTGCTAGTGCGGAAATTGTTGAAAGTACCGTCACAACGATTTTAGAGCGGCAAATTAACGGTGTCGAAGGCATTAAATACATGACTTCGAGTAGTAGTAATGATGGCAGTAGTACGATTACTGTCACATTTGATGCTTCGCGGGATAAGGATATTGCTGCCGTTGATGTGCAAAACCGTGTTACTTCCGCTCAACCGCAGTTACCAGAATCGGTGAAGCAAACGGGAGTAACTGTGAGTAAACAGTCTAACAATATTCTGTTAGCAATCGGTTTGTTTAGTGATAATAAAGCCTTAAATAATGTCTTTTTAAGTAATTATGCAGATTTATATCTGGTAGATGCCCTCAAACGGATTAAAGGTGTCAGTGAAGCGCGGATTTTTGGGGAACGTCGCTATGCAATGCGCCTATGGCTTGACCCAAATAAATTGGCTAGTCGGAATTTAACTACTGGTGATGTTATTGATGCCCTGAATGAACAAAACCTACAGGTAGGTGCGGGACAAATTGGACAACAGCCAGCCGTAGATGGTCAAATGTATCAAATTGACTTGAGGGCAGTTAGTAGGCTGACGGAAGTTGAGGAATTTGACAATGTAGTGATTAAAACTGCTGGTGACGGTAGTTTGATTAAGTTAAAAGATGTGGGAAGGGCGGAATTGGGAGCGCAAAACTATAGCTCATTTCTGCGGTTTAAGGGGAATGAGGGTGTGGGACTGGGGATATTTCCGGCACCAGGAAGTAATGTTTTGGACGTGGCTAATTTAGTCAAAAAGGAAATAGCGCAATTGTCGCAAAGCTTTCCGCCAGGGATGAAATATCAAGTGGCATTTGACACCACGACTATTGTAGAAGAATCTTTGGCAGAAGTGATAAAAACTCTTTTAGAAGCGATCGCTCTGGTAATTCTCGTTATCTTTATTTTCCTACAAGATTGGCGGACTACGTTAATTCCTGTGATCACCATTCCTCTGTCCTTAGTGGGGACGTTTGCCTTTGTCAAAGCCTTTGGTTTTTCCGTCAACACCTTAACCATGTTTGGTTTAACCCTCGCAACCGGCATGGTAGTTGATGACGCGATTATTGTCGTGGAAAATATCTCCCGCTTAATTCAAGAAAAAGGAATGTCACCCCGTCAAGCGGCTTCAGTCTCCATGCAAGAGCTATTTGGGGCTGTAATTGCTACTTCCCTAGTATTAATGGCAGTATTTGTCCCTGTCGCCTTTTTCCCCGGTGCAACTGGACAAATTTATAAACAATTTGCCCTGACAATTGCCTTTTCTATCGCCATTTCCACATTTTTGGCTCTCACCCTCACGCCTTCCCTTTCTGCCTTGTTGTTGCGGCAAAGACCCGCACCTAGAGGGATTTTGGGTTGGGTATTTGATAGAATTAATTGGTTTTTAGAAGCTATGCGTTGGGGATATGAGCGCTCTTTAAAATTTTTGGTAAAAATAAAAGCGATTGTTCTCCTGTTATTTATCGGTTCATTAGGTATCACTGCTTGGCTGTACATGACCGTACCCACAGCATTTCTCCCCGACGAAGACCAAGGTTATTTCATTACCATTATCCAAGGGCCAGAAGGTTCTTCACTCAAATACACCAGTAAAGTCATGAGTGAGGTAGAAGCAACAATCCTCAAATTACCAGAAGTTACAGGGACATTTGCAATTGGTGGTTTTGGTTTTAGTGGTAGCACCGCTAACAGTGGCGTAATTTTCACAACTCTCAAATCCTGGGACGAACGTAAACAACCAAATCAATCAGTCCAAGCAATTATTGGTAATTTAAGAAAAAGCTTTTCAGGAATTACCGAAGCTAGAGTTTTCCCGGTTAATCCCCCTGCAATTCGCGGTTTAGGTAGTTTTAGTGGTTTCCAATTTCAGTTACAAGATATAGCGGGAACTAACAGCTTAAATTCCATGCTGCAAACCGTTGGTCAGTTCATGATGCAGGGAAATCAAACCCCCGGACTGCAAGCTGTATTTAGCACCTTTACCGCCAATACACCGCAAATCTTAATTGAAGTTGACCGTAACAAAGCGAAATCTCTGCAAGTTTCCATTGACGATATTTTTAAAACCCTGCAAACTTATTTGGGTTCACGATATGTCAATGATTTTAATTTTCTTTCTCGCACATATCGGGTGTATGTTCAAGCAGATGCTCAGTTTCGTTCCAATCCTGATGATATTGGTTTATTAAATGTGCGTTCTGCAACTAATCAGATGATTCCTCTGAGTAGTTTAGTGAAATTAACGCCAACAACAGGAGCGCAAACTATTAATCATTACAACTTATTTCGTTCCATTGAAATTAATGGTTCTCCTGCTCCTGGTACTAGTTCTGGACAAGCAACTTTGGCTATGGAACAACTAGCTAAAAAGATATTACCCACAAGCATGGGATATGAATGGTCAGGTATTGCGGCTCAGGAAAAAGAATCCGGTGGACAAGCACCAATCATTTTTGGTTTAGGTTTACTTTTCGTCTTTTTAGTATTAGCTGCTCAGTATGAAAATTATGTTGATCCTTTAATTATTATGCTGGCTGTTCCTTTAGCTATTATGGGAGCTTTAGCATCACAATCATTAAGAGGTTTAAATAATGATGTATTTTGCCAAGTTGGGTTAGTCATGTTAATTGGTTTAGCCAGTAAAAACGCAATTTTAATTGTCGAATTTGCTAACCAGTTGCAAGAACAGCAAGGTTTATCAATTACCAAAGCAGCAGTAGAAGCAGCACAAGGTCGGTTACGTCCCATTCTCATGACTGCTTTTTCGACTTTGTTGGGAATTTTTCCCCTAGCAACTGCTACAGGTGCGGGTGCTGCGAGTCGTCAATCTTTAGGTACTGCTGTATTTGGGGGAATGTTTGTAGCGACTTTCTTGAGTTTGTTTATTGTGCCAATTCTCTATATCATCATTGGCACAATTCGTCAACGTTTGCAACCTGTTCGCAAGTATCCCCATTTAGAAGTGCAAGAAGAAGATCATGTTTCCATAAGATAGTATTCTCTCGTTCCTAGTCTATAACACCGTAAGGGCGAAGCATTCGGGCGATAACCTATCGTTCAAACCATTGATTTTCTGTCCGTAAGGGCGAAGCATTCGGGCGATAACCTATCGTTCAAACCATTGATTTTCTGTCAGTAAGGGCGAAGCATTCGGGCGATAACCTATCGTTCAAACCATTGATTTTCTGTCCGAATGCTTCGCCCCTACTAATTGATAAGTAAGAAAAATATATCAGACCTATAAAGATTATGTTCTTTTATATTTCCCGACTTCAGGCTATCATCAAAATCATAAGCAAAGGTGATAGTCATGACCGAACAGATATTAGAAAAACAAATAGATCACAACGACGGAATTGATTTAGAAGCAGCTTTCCAAGAATCTCATATCCAAGAAATTTTGGATAAGTTAGACCAGGAGTTAGTCGGGTTAAAGTCCGTCAAAAACAAAATTAGAGAAATGGCGGCTTTGTTATTGGTTGACCGTATTCGTAAAAGCTTAGGCTTAAATGCAGGTGCGCCCAGTTTGCACATGACATTTTTGGGTAATCCTGGTATGGGAAAAACTACCGTAGCCATGCGAATGGCAGAAATCCTCTACCGGCTGGAATATATCCGTAAAGAAAATGTCATGTTGGTGACGCGAGATGATTTAGTTGGTCAAGGTATGGGACAAACAGCGCCCAAAACCAGGGAAGTATTAAATAATGCCATGGGCGGAGTTTTATTAGTTGACGAAGCCTATACTTTATACCGTCCAGATTATCCTGGGGATTTTGGTTTAGAAGCCATAGAAATTCTCATGCAGGTCATGGAAAACCAAAGAGATGATTTGGTCGTTATTCTTGCTGGTTATAAAGACCAGATGGACAGATTTTTTCATAGTAATCCAGGGATGAATTCCCGCATTGGATTACATATTGAATTTAACGATTATGGTGTTGATAGTTTAATGACTATTGCCCAATCTATAGTCACAGCCCAAAACTATTGCTTTAGTCCAGATGCCGAAAAAGCCTTCCGCGAATATTTAATTAAACGGAAGACTATGCCCCATTTTGCCAATGCTAGAAGTGTGCGTAATGCTATAGATAGAGCGCGTTTACGTCAAGCAAATCGGTTATTAAGTAGTGGTAAACTTTTAAATAAGCAGGATTTAATTACCATTGAAGCAGTAGATATTCTCGCTAGTCGAGTATTTAGAGAAGGTGTTCCTGATTGCGAAACTGAAAGTTAATTTAATTTGGTAATTGGTAATTGGGGATTGGGGATTGGGGATTGGTTAGTGGTAAAGATAAAACAACTGACAACTGACAACGAACAACTTGTTATGGAATTAAAATCGCGTGATTGAAGCTGAAGTTCATTTATCATTACATAACTTCCTGCCGCAGGACGGGTTTAAAGTTCAAAATTCGCAACCAAAAGCCTTTGAATTTTTTAGTTAAGGATTATGAAGGGCGTGTCATTGAAATGGCTGAAGTTGCTAATTAGTTATTATCAAGGTGGGCAATGCCCACCAAGGAGATAATTAAAAAATATCTTTCCGTTTTTGCAAACCAAAAGTTATTAACAAATAAACCGTAGCGTGTAACAACAAAATTCCCCAATTTAAACTTAAATTTCCCCAAGTTGGATCATATACAGATGTGGCTTCAAATGCACCAAGGAATTTATGTTCTTTAGGAATTAAAGCATTAACATTTAATATTGTTCCATAAGCACCAACTGACCAACGACTAATCATTAACCATGATAAAATTTTACTCACAACACCTTCAGTTTTAAACAATACTCCAGAAAAAATGATTTGTGGTAAAATCAGTAATGGCAAAGTGCTATTTGCTTGACTAATATTTTTGACAATTGCAGAAACAAGTAACCCTAAACTAAAACTAGCAAATAAAGTCAGAAAACTGGTAATTAATAATCCCATATTCCAAGAAATTAGTTCTGGGTTGGGAGATTTGAAACCAATGAGAATTATAATTAAAATTAATAAAGTTTGCGCTAGTGCTAAACCTGATAAAATTGTAATCTTAGAACCTAGATAAGCAAATAATCCTAAATTCACTAATCTTTCTCTTAAATAAATTGCCGATTCTTTCACAATTTCTTGTAAAGAACTAGAAAATCCTACCCATAAACCAGCACAGGTAAATACAAATAAAACCCGTAAAGCTAGAGAAGGTAAAGCTGGATCTGGTTCATTTCCTAATACAAAAGGTGCTTTATCTTTCATTGCTAAAGTGATGAGACTAATCCCAATAGGTGCAGTTAAAAGAGATAGGACAAGATTAATTTTATCTCGAACAATTAATTGACCAGAACGTTGTGTTAATAAAAGCAATTGTTGCCAAAATGAAACACCTTTAGGTTTTGCTGGTATTGTGGTTGTTTCTGGTTTAATTCCTGAATTTAATTGATTAGCAACATAAATCTGATAATAACTAGATTGACGGAATTTATTAACATATTTAATTGCCTCTTTTTCCTCTTCTAATTTAATATAAATATCAGCAAAATCCTGAACCTGGAAAAATTGCAAAGCATCGTCAGGAGTGCCAAAATAACAAAGTTTTCCACCTATTCCTAAAAATACAATTCTGTCACACTCTGTAATATTTGCCGTTGCATGAGTCACTAAAATAACTGTTCTTCCACCTTGATGTGCTAATTCTTTCAATAACTGCATCATCTGTTTATCTAAACCTGGATCAAGTCCTGAAGTGGGTTCATCTAAAAAGAATAATTTCGGATCAGCTAATAATTCTACACCAATAGAAACTCGTTTTCTTTGTCCACCACTCAGATCACTAATTAAAGCTTGACGACGATGACTCATTTTAATTGCTGCTAATGCCTGTTCGACAACTTGTTGTAAATTACTATCAGGAGGTAAACGTAATTTAGCAGCATAAGTGAGAACTTCTGCAACAGTTAATTCTCGATGAATAATATCATCTTGGGGAACATAACCAATTTGAGTTCGATACAAATTAAAGTTTTTCTGTAAATCTTCTCCATTTAGATAAACTATGCCTTTAGTGGTTTTTTCAATACCTAAAAGAGTTCGCATTAAAGTAGATTTACCTGCGCCACTTCCCCCCACTAAAGCTACAAATTGTCCCGGTTCAATAGCAAAAGATAAATCATTTATTCTTATTTTACCATTAGTTTCTAAAATTAAATTTTGTGCTTCCAGTCTAATGTGAGTACCTTGATCTAAAATCTCTAAATTATCATCACGTAAAACTAAAATATAGGGTCCAATATGAATCTTTGATCTATTAGTTAAAATGGCTTTATCACTTATTTGTTGTCCATTAATAAAAACTCCATTAGGGCTAAAATTTTGTAAAATGTAACGCCCCTGATGATCACTATCAATGGTAGCATGACGACGGGAAATTGTCGGAGCATCCAAATATAAATTTGCGGTAGAATCCCGTCCAATTAAAACTGATTTTTGTTTTAAAGAAATTGACTTTTTTGTTGGTGGATTGAGAGAATTAGAGGTGGCAGGATTAAAGTATTTAATTTGAATTAGTTGATGAGAATTTTGAGAAATATGAATTTCCACACCATTGGTTAACAAATAACCTTGAGTAGCAGTAATCAAAGAATGATTAATATACAACTTATTGCTACTAGGTTCTTGACCATTACCATCATAAATGCGGTATTCTGTACCCTCCTTACGTAACACAGCTTGGATACGAGAAACCAGTTCCCAGTCTTGGGGAACGACTAAATCAGCAACATTGGGTTCACGTCCTAAAATGTGCTGTGGCTTATGTAATTTTAAGTGTAAAGTTTTACCTTGATTGTTTAACTCAAGATAGGGATCTATACCTAAAACGGTGGGATGCTGTCCTGGTTGGTATGACATAGACTGGCTGTGATAAAAAGTAATTTAATTTGCAGTATTGTTAGCAAATATTGAAAACATTTTACGGATAAAAGGTGATAATATATGGAAAATCCAAGAAAATTTTACCTAAATCAGCGAAAACGTCAACAAAGAGTAAAGTTTTATGACACTGACACTATTGAACAATCGTTATCAGGTATTGCGGGTACTGGGTAGTGGGGGGTTTGGCAAAACATTTTTAGCTGAAGATACCCAAATGCCTTCGGGTAAGCGGTGTGTGATTAAACAACTCATTCCAGTGATTAATAATCCCCAGCTATACCAATTGGTGCAGGAAAGGTTTCAGAAAGAAGCATCTATTTTAGAAGAATTGGGCGATCGCCATAGTCAAATTCCCCGGTTATATGCTTATTTTTCTGAAGGTGGGGAATTTTATTTAGTTCAAGAATATATTGAAGGACAAACTCTCAGCGAAAAATTACAGCAACAGGGAGTATTTAATGAAGTTACAGTTAAGGAAATTTTAATTAATATCTTGCAAATTCTCGAATATGTTCACAGCAAAGGTATAGTCCATCGAGACATTAAACCAGATAATATTATTTTGCGTTTTTCTGATAGCAAACCAGTATTAATAGATTTTGGGGCTGTGAAGGTGACGATGAATACAGAAATGAGTCCTTCTGGTAATTCTAGTCAGTCTATTGTGATTGGGACACCAGGATTTATGCCGATGGAACAAATAGCCGGAAGACCACTATTTTCTAGTGATTTATTTAGTTTAGGATTAACAGCGATTTACTTATTAACAGGGAAAATACCTCAAGATTTACCAACTGAACCAACTATGGGTAACATTTTGTGGCGACATTTTGCACCCTATTTGAATGTTGGTTTTGGGGATATTTTAGATAAAGCTATAGCTTATCATCCACGCGATCGCTTCACTTCTGCTAGAGAAATGTTGACCGCTTTACAAACTCTCTCAAATCCCGTTGTACCTGCTGTCCTTAATGTTCTACCTTCTCCTTTATCACCTGAAAATACAATTGCTGTCAGTCCCGGTAATTACGCACAAAATTCTGATCAAACTCATCAAAATAGTGCTAAAACTGGAATAATTATCGCTAGTTTAATTACTAGCATTTTTATTGGTGGTTCTATTATTTTTGGGTTTTCTCTTAATAAACAACCTCAAATAGTGACTGAAAAAATAGATTCACAACCTATAAATACTCAATCACCAACTATATCAGATAAATCAATCGAAAATCAGCCTCTTTCCCTTGGTTGGATGAGATTAGGTGCTGTTAATAATACTTCAGGTGTTGTCACTGTTGAAGAACAACTTATTTCTACAAAACAACCTGTAACTATTTCTCCTGCTATTGTTCCTAAAATCGGTGATCAAGTTACAGTTATCAATGGAGTTAATTTGCGTATTAACCGACCACAAAAACCTGATTATAAACTTCCAGATAAAAAAGGTGTAGTTGTCGTAGGGCAAAAATTAGTTATTATTAATTTAGATTATTTTATTGATTCTTCTTCACCTTCTCCATATACAGCAGTATGGGCTGAAGTCGGGTTAAATAATCAAAATACATCATTATCTAAAAATGACGAAAGTTCTTTACCTCAATCTTCTGCAAAAATAGAAACTAACAATCAAGAATTATCAGACTCATCTACACTAAATAATTCTATTTATTTTGTTGCTGATTCTGCTTTTGCAGATTTACAAACTGCTACCAAGAAAGCTGAAAATTTACAAATAAAAGGTTATTCTCAAGCTGGAATATTCTGGATACCAGATTATCCTAATCTATCAGGTAAACCTTTACATCAAGTATATGCTAATCGGTTTAGTGATCTCACAAACTGCATCAACTTCTTAAAGTCCTATGGAAAAGTTAATGCAGATGCTTATTGTTTACTTGCTAGTAAAGATGCAAATACATCACCTAATCGGGTATTTTTCAAAGAAATTTCTAATGTATCCATATCTAATACATCACCGATAAATACTACAAATCCAAATACCAAGAATTATTTTTGGATTTCTCAAAGACGAGTTACCGAAACAGATTTAGCAGCTAAAGATGGTTATGAATTAGATATTATGCGAAATACAGTTTTTGCTGTTAAGGGTCGCAGGTTTGATACTCCAGGGTTACAAGAATATTTTAATCAACAGTCTTGGTATAATCCTCGATATTCACCAAAACAATTTTCACTTAGTTTGATATCAAAATTAGAGCAGCAAAATGTGGAATATATTGCTAAATATCAAGATAGTAATAATCTGCGTCATTTTAAAAAATAAATATTGAATTACATAATATACTTCGCAATGTCACAATTTGAGCCTTTGCTTAAAGCAGTAGATATTCTCGCTAGTCGAGTATTTAGAGAAGGTGTTCCTGATTGCGAAACTGAAAGTTGATTAAATTCAAATTCCAGATCCCCGACTTCTTCAAGAAGTCGGGGATATTGTAGTTTGGATCTTGTAGTTTATTTTCTCATTTTGTTAATTTCTGCTTGTAATTTTTCAATTTCTTTTCTGAGTTTTTCCGCTTCATGATCAGGTGTTTCTGGTGTCACATCCACCGAACCATCAGCAGAACGTTGATAATTGCCTTTTCTGATTTGCTGGTATTCGTCTGATACTGCCCAACTGCGTAAATAATGCAACCGTTCCACAGGAAAAGGATGACTCAGCATCATTCCTTGTGCGCCATTGTATATTAAAAACTTATATACTTGATTCAGCCCGTCATCATTTAGTGCCTGATATTTTTCCGACTGCTGAATAAACTCTTGTAAACTACACTCATGGGCATATTTGTTACTACCTCCAGACAGTTTCATCATGGATGACATGACTGGGTTTAAATCATCCATCACTAATAAAGCCGCTCTATCTGCTGATAACTCAGCTTTGCGTCGCCACTCAAAAAAGGCATAAATCAAGGCTTGACTGACAAAATTACCTAAACCGAATGTTAGTTCACCAATGACGGAAGCGGCATTCATCGCCCACATCGCCATTTGAATTAAAATGGTATGACCACATTTAATATGTCCCAGTTCATGCGCTAAGACCGTCCGTAGTTCGGCTTCATTGAGTAACTCCAGTAACCCAGTGTTGACGACTATATAAGGATGTTCTTGTCCTAAAGCATAACTATTAACTTGGGCATCTTGAGCAATAAACAATCCCGGTTCACCGCTGATGTCCAAATCTCGGACACATTCCCGGAATATCTGGTAAATCGTGGAATATTGCCGCGGTCCGACTTGAATGGAGTTACCCATTAAATAGACAAATTGGGGGCGTTCATAGACAAATTCTACAAATTTACGGGCGATTAAATCAAAGCCGGGTAAATTGCGTAAAGCTTGTTCTGCTTGACGGTCTAAGGGATGTCTGAAGGCTTCGCTGGAAATTCCTGGGTAAGTTGGCATAATTTAGGAGTATGGGTGATTGGTGATTGGTGATTGGTGATTGGTGATTGGTGATTGGTGATTGGTGATTGGTCATTGGTGATTGGTGATTGGTGATTGGTCATTGGTCATTGGTAAAACAACGAACAACGGACAACGGACAACGAACAACTGTACGGGCGAAGCATTTGGAGAACTATTTTTGCAATGACCGATAATTTATCTTCCAAATGCTTCGCCCCTACTGACAACTGACAACTGACAACGGACAACGAACAACTGACAACGAACAATTTTTATGGAATTAAAAGCACGTGATTGAAGCTGAAGTTCATTTATCATTACATAACTTCCTGCGATCGCAGGACGGGTTTCCTTCCTGGCCTCATCATTTAACAATGGCTAGGTTAGTGGCACGTGCTTTGCGGTTGGGACGTAGTGCTTTAATCCAAGTAGGGGCGGTTTGTGGACATCAAGGGCGATATCGCACCAGTTTTATCGCTTCTGCTTTAATGTGGCATGGTTCTGTAATTATTGTCGCTTCCGAAACTGTCCAGCAACGTTTATTAAAGGTAGAAATTCCCCGACTCCAGCAATGGCTACCAGCGAATAAACCCATTAGAACCGGTGACACTTGGCCAAGTCCTGATTTTCAGGGTTTGCTGTTGACTTCCCCTGAAGCTTGGTTAAAAGGACAATTGGCTGATAACAATCCATTTCCTGCGAGTATTCCCACAATTATTGATGGCGTTGACGATTTAGAAGATTGGGTACGTTCTCAACTGACTCAAAGCATTGAACCCCATGATTGGGATCAATTAATGCTGGCTTATCCCTATCAAGCAGATTTAATTCGGGAAGTTAGGGTAGAACTAACATATAAATTATTTCAGCATCCAGAAAATCCCTATTCCTGTTATCTGATTTCTCAACCAGAAATTGAGATTTTACAAGAGTTATATTTAGCTTTAGATAAAAACAATCTTCCAAATGTTTGGCGAAATTTTTGGCAACAATTCCCAAATTTGGAAAATTCTTCTTCTCCTACTTTATTTTGGTCAACAATTTCCCGTCGTCAAGGTTTATTTTCTTTATATTATGCTCCAATTGAATTGGGTAAAATCCTCGCCCCAATTTGGCAACGTCAACCTGTAGTATTAATTGGTAGTGCTTTAGAACCGCAAACGGAAGCACCTCTTTTCCATCAACGTTTGGGTTTAGAGGATGTTACTTGCTTGAAATTTGCTGCTGATAGTCAAGGGGAAGCAATTCAACTTTATATTCCTTATAAATTGCCTTTACCAAATACACCGGAATTTCAACCAGCATTAATTCATCAAGTTCGCACTTTGGTATGTTTGAGTGCAACTGCACCAGGAATGACGGTAATATTAATTGGGGATGTACCGCTAAAAGCCAGAGTGGGGACAATTTTGGCTTCTGAATTTGGTTCACGGGTGCAGGTGGAAAAAACTTGTTTAGATGAAAATGGGATTTTGATTACTGGTTGGGAATTTTGGCGCGAAAATCAAAGTGTTTTACCATCACCCAGATTGTTAATTATTGCAACTTTACCTTTACCATCTTTGGAAAATCCTTTGGTAGCTGGTAGAGTAGCTCATTATAAGCGATCGCACCAAGACTGGTTTCGACTATATTTATTACCCACAGCTATGAATGAATTACAAAGAGCGATCGCACCTGTCCGTGAAAATCAAGGTATAGTAGCTTTACTAGATAGTCGTGTCGTTAACCGCAGCTATGGCGTGCAAATCCTCTCTGCCCTTAGTCCCCTAGCCAGATTAAACTATCTCGATCCTAGTTTGTTTTCTGCGAATAATGAAGATGATTCTGCTTAATTAATTTCCATGACGAATTTCTATTAAAATTTAAATTGAACTCAAAAAGAAACTAAATTATTAAATTATGGGTGAAGCAAAACGCCGTAAAAACTCACTAGGAGAAGAATACGGACAAGACACTACTAGAATCTTACCTTGGGTTCCCATCAATAAAACCCAAGCTTCACAATTTGTGGCTATCACTACTCGTGGTGCTTGGATAGGTATTGGATCTATGGTTGTTGCTTGGGTAATCATCCGTTTTATCGGTCCTGCTTTCGGTTGGTGGGAAATTGTTGGGTAATTGGTAATTGGTGATTGGTAATTGGTGATTGGTGATTGGTA